>CAWWCC010000001.1:0-52945 GCA_963935315.1 uncultured Planctomycetaceae bacterium
CTTCCCGAGGTTGTTACCGATGTTGGCGACGTCTCGGTTATTTCAAAACCACCCGATACATCGGTGCTATTGCCAATTTGAATATCTTCTTCAATAGACCAACTTTCTACACCAGCGGGTAAGGCGGGTTCTGTTTCGTTGATTTTTAGATACAAAAACACGCCCACGAAGGCCAATACGGTAATCGTGGCAAGGGGTCGAATCGAACTCACGGTCGTTCTCCAAAATGGAATCATCAAAATACGAGCGGCTCGGATAATAGGTAAACTGCGAAAAGCAATCCAGCTCAGTCTGGGTGAAAGCTATAAATATCGATTGCAGGACTCAAGATTTGCTAGCATACGTTGTATCAGGAGACTTTCTCCAGCAAGAACTGGAAGACTGACGAATGGAAGAAGATCCCCCTCTCGAATCTTGGGCCTAACCAGGGTAAGGCCTGGGATAGCAGATGCTTTTGGAGGGTTCGTTGCGTTACCACTTGGTCGGTAATGTGTAGTCATTCAATCTTTGTGCAGGCACTCATGCAAAAATCGCTCAAAACTTACAACTGGCGCCGTATCCTTTGGAGAGGACTCGTCTGTGGAATGCTCTGCATGCTAGCTGTTTTTATTTGCATCGCAGTACAAATTGATGATTGGAGTCGCGACCTGACAACGAATTATGCTGAAACTCACGCGGATGCCAGCGACCCAAGATTGCGTAGTTTGCGGCTGAAAGCCAAACCTGAGGAAATACGTAGAATTATCGCTGCCTTTACCAGAAATAATACTGGCTGGGAGTTGGTCGACAGTCAGGTAAGTTTGGACGAGTCACACATCAAGCTCATCCACATAACTCCGATCATGCGATTTGTCGACGATGTGCAGATCATTCTTCGTGCCTCACCATCGGGCACCCCACCATCTAGTACTCGAGTCGACATCTCCAGCCATTCGCGTGTTGGCAAAGCTGACTTGGGCCAGAATCCAAGAAACATCTATGAGCTACATCAAGCACTGCGAGAACAATTCGCTGAATGGGACCTTGAAGATTGAATGCCTTTAGTATTCTGGATCCACCACTCCACCTTCGGGCAACATTTCTTGCAATGGGCAGCTCTCACACCTGGGTTTCTTGCGGCAATAATGATGGCCAATATTTACCATAAGAGCATGCATCTCATTATAGATCGCGATATCCTTTGGCAACTCGCTGGTTAAATGATCTTGTAACTGGTGATAATCCAATTCATAACTTACCCAACCATGCCTGGAAAAAATCCTGTGGGTATAGGTGTCAACTACCATGGCTGGCATTTCTAATGCGTAAAGCAAAATTGAATCCGCCGTCTCTGGCCCAATGCCATGAACTCCAAGTAGTTGTTCTCTTAGCGTGTGCATGTCCGCATTGCGCATGGCATCAATCGAGCCTTCATACTCACGCATGATAAATTCCATCAAACTACGCAATCGCTTTGTTTTGAGCCGAAAATAGCCTGCTGGCCGAATCAACTCTGCCAGTTCGGTGGGTTGTATTTCAAGCAAACGGTCGGGTTGAAATAAATCTTCCTCGCGCAAGTTTTCGATGGCACGCTGTACATTTTTCCAGGCTGTGTTTTGGACCAAGACGGCACCAACCATCACCTCCAGAGGGGATTCGCCAGGCCACCAACTTTGGGGTCCAACATTGTCAAGTAAAATTCTGAAAACTTTATGCGCTTTGCTGAGCAATTTTTTAGTGACCTCCAAAATTTCTTTTACGGGTAGCTTGCTAGCAACCTACGAACCGGAAAGAATAAAAGAAAGAGCCGTGTCAAGATCGAATCCAGACAGTCCATTTCGACGAAAGAATCTCCCTTTGTGGCGCACCCGCTTGGCAACTATAATCAAAGCTTATTCATAATTCACTTGAGAAGAGATTCCTACTGTGTTATCCGTTCGACCTAAAATTGCCGAGTTGGTTTTTCAACTTTATGGCAGATCCATACATCCCGAACTATTCGAAATATACCAGTCACGTAGTATCGAACGCGGAAAATACAAAGCAACTGTCCAGATCACAAGTGCCGGCCATTTAGTGACTTGGCAATATGGCGATTTATTACTCACGGAAGTTGCAACTTCTGCACATTTTCCTCTTCCCCAGAAACGCAGATTAATGTCGTATCGCTTGAAAGGGGATATGGCAGAGCGTCTGCAGTGTCGTGGTGGTATTCAGTACGAAATGTCTTTCAGCTTGGAGCCAACACTTCCAGAGAAATTCATGTCTTATCAGAATCAGCTTACCCTACAAGCAACACGTCAGGGTATGCTGCAACAATTTGAAGCAAGTGGACGACTCGATACTGGGGCCATGAGTTATATTAATGTAGACAGCCGTGACAAAACCTTCCGCGTGCAGGCTTTTCACACGTTTCCAGATGATTGTGCCGTACTCAAAATTCAGTCGGCGATTCAATTACCCAAGTAGTCCGGAACACTACTTTCCTGCAACGCGTCTTTTTTCCTGCAACGCGTCTTTCCAAAATCGCTTTGTCAATTTTTTTCCCGCGTGAATTCCTTTTCAAAGAGGGCTAGTTGGCGATGCATGACCTGCATGTGGGGGTGTAGTTTGACAGCTTGGCGCTGATAGCGAAGCGCATTCTCCAAATCTCCTGCCGCAAAATAACAACGGCCCAAAGTATCTAAAAAACTTGCCCTTCCAGGTGCCAACTCAAGTGAACGATGAGAAAACTTAATCGCTTTTTGAAAGTCTCCTTCGGTATTGCTCACTAACCAGGCCCAATGGTTTAGACTGGATATATCATTCGGGTTTTTTTTTATGCTATCTTCCAATTTTTTACAAACTGTCTTAATTTGGCTCTGAACCCCTTTGCGATAAGTGTCATTTGCTCCTTGAAGATGGTATTTCGAAATTAAAACATCGGGATCCTCCATGGTATACATGGCAGCTCGATCTAAATATTTGCGTTGGGCTTTGTAATCCCCTTGGGCTTCTGAATGGCAAGCCATGAAAAACGCTCGTTGTGTCCGCATGCTTTTAATCAATTCGCGATCGCCTGGATCACGAAGAAGACGCCGTTTGATATCAGCAGACGCCTCAATTGCATCGAGCGTTTCGGTTAATAATTCTGCTGCGACAATGTCTTCGCCTCGATCGTGCAACCGGAGTGAAGCATAGGAGAAACGCGCAGACATCGAAGCACTGGACGTCGCCGGATCCTCTTCAATGACATGTTTCCATTCACGTTCTGCCCAATCATGGCGTCCCAACTCGGACATCAAGGAGGCGAAGTCATTGTAGAGTTGCACTTCTTTTAAAACGATTTCGAAGCCCCGACTGGCAAACTCCTCAGCCTCTTGGATACGCCCCTGCTGCCCTCGTGCAATGGCCGACAGGTACAGCATAAGACGGTCCGTTTCGAATTCCTGCTGATAATAACTTTCTAAATTGTCCAGCACTTTCCATTGTTGATGTTCAATTGCCCACACAGCACCAAACGCCAGTGCAATCTGCGAAGTTCCCCCTTGGCGGTAGAGTATATAAATGAGCTTTTCATAGTCAGTCCACTCAATGGCATTGATAATGCTATTGGTCGAATCGTCAAAGGTTTGATCCCTGAGATCAATGCGTCTTCGCAGTGTCTCAAAAACAGATTTCGAATCATTCGCTTGCACCCCCAACTGCAAATGGAATCGCAAGAATTCTAGAATCGTGGACAACTGGAAATCTTCATCCTCAACTTCTTGCTGAATCAACTGCAATTCTGCATCAATCAATGGCAACCATTTCGGATTGACAAATTCTGGTCGCTGCAATTGATCGAGGTACATGCGCAGCCACTGAACTGGGATACTTTCAGCGTCACCAATTTCATCGAGAATTGTCTCACGAACATTCGAAATTCGGTGGCTATGTTTTACTTTTCCACCAAGAATGGCGACAGCTGCCTGTCGGGATAAAATGGGCGAAGCATCATAGCGTGCAATACGGCATAAAGCACCCAACCCAAGATCTTTTTCCAAGGCTGCCAGCTGAGAAATCCGGTCACGCCGTGATGCAACCGAAAACTCACCATAACCCTTCATTAGCTTTCGAATGTCAGATGGGTCTTCTGGATGGACCCATTGCACACGTATGAGATAGAGAATGTACTTGGCACGTGTGGCAATTTCTAGATCTGAGTTTAATTCGGCCGCTTGCAAATCATCAAACGCATCAGCACCAAAATCAATGAGTTGTGCCTCTGCGCGACGTCGAATCAAATAGTCTTCGTGACCCAATTCGCCGATCAAACGCTGGATCAATTCAGCTTGCTGGCTGGATGAGGCAACAGATTCGTTGGCCAGGCATGAAAGGGTGCAGTCCCAACTTAGTACTATCACAAGGCTACCGGCCAGTACTTTGCACCTCATGTTCATGCAAACATCCTCTTAAGAATCAGCGGTTTCCTTCCATCCTCTTTATATACTCTCTCAGCCTCTCGTTTTCGTCTCTCGTACTACGAACTTCCAACATTATTTGAACGCGCTTGTTCAGTTCTACCTTATTGACAGGCTTGGACAAAAAGTCATCTGTACCCGCTTCGACAGCCCGTTCTATATCCCCCAGTTCATTGAGAGCCGTGACCATCAAGATCATTATTCCGCTAGTCGCTTGATCACTCTTCAACCGCTGACATACCTCAAATCCACTCAGCTTAGGCATCATGATATCGAGTAGGATCAAGTCGGGTTCGAACGATGCGACTTTGTCGAGCGTATCCTGACCATCAACAGCAATGGATGTTTCGACATCAAGACCACCTAAGTATGCCTCCAAAAGCTCGACGTTGGCTTCATTATCATCGGCGATTAAAATACGTGATTTGGACATAATAGAATTACTCTAGCAACGTGAAATCTAACCACGTTTCTCCATACAAAGTTAAATCTGCAAAAATCACAGTTCCCGCATCTTTTCCCAAACAAGGACCCTGTCTTTGTCATAAACCTTTACGGCGCTAAACGCAGGACTCTTGCCATCTCATTTTTTTCTTTGATTTTTCTTCCTTCAACTAGGTGGCAGAGGAAGCCAGGGATTCGTTTAGTGTGGCAGCAGGTACCGGAAAGTGTTCGCACAGCTGGCGAACTTCTTCGCGTATTCGACTGTGCACACTGGCATCCTCCGCAGCACGAAGTGCTTCCAGTATCCACCGTCCCACAGCACGTAATTCTTCTTCCCCCATACCTCTCGAGGTCAGCGCCGGGGTTCCGAGACGTATCCCAGACGGGTCTACGGGCTTCCTTTCATCAAAGGGGATCATATTTTTATTTACAGTCATACCGCAAGCCTCCAAGACCGACTCGGCCAATTTGCCTCCCACACCAAGCGGAGTGACGTTTACCAGTACCAGATGGTTATCCGTACCGCCACTCACCAAACTCAATCCGCCACTGGCCAGTGTCTCGGCAAGAGCCCGCGCGTTGTCGATTACCTGCTGTGCGTAAACCTTGAATTCTGGCTTCAAAGCCTCGCCAAAACAAACGGCTTTGCCAGCAATCACATGCATGAGCGGTCCGCCCTGCAGACCTGGGAAGACTCTGCTATTAAGTACTTTGGCGTATTCTTTCTTAGCCAGGCAAATTCCTCCACGTGGTCCACGCAAAGTTTTATGGGTTGTGGAGGTGACAAAATCGGCCACCTCGACAGGATTATCGTGCAACCCAGCTGCTACAAGCCCAGCATAATGTGCCATATCAACCATCAATTTTGCCCGAACATCGTTTGCTATTTCGGCGAATCGTGAGTGAAGGATCTCACGAGGGTAGGCGCTAGCTCCCGCAACAATCAATTTGGGTTTGTGCTCTTTGGCAAGCTTAGCAACCTGATCGAAATCAATCCGATGGTCATCTGCGCGCACACCATAGCTGACGAAGTTGTACAACATTCCCGAAACATTGAGCTTCATGCCGTGGGTAAGATGCCCACCATGTGCCAAATCAAGGCCGAGCACCGTATCGCCAGGCTCGAGTGAGGCAAGATAGATGGCCATGTTGGCTTGCGAACCTGAGTGTGGCTGCACATTGGCATACTCTGCTCCGAAAAGTTCTTTGACTCGATTACGTGCAAGGTCCTCAATCACGTCAACATATTCGCAGCCGCCATAGTACCTGCGACCTGGATAACCTTCTGCGTATTTATTGGTCAATACACTGCCAGCGGCTTGCATCACCGCAGGACTGGTGTAATTTTCGCTCGCAATTAACTCCAGTCCGTCATGTTGACGTCTCATTTCGTCGGTAACGGCAGACCAGACTTCAGGATCTCCGCTAGCTAGATAATTGGTAGCCCTATCGTTGGTCATCGATTCCTCATCATTTCATCGTAAGTATTGATTTCACACTTCGCGTGCATAGAACCCCCCGCTCCTGCGCAGTACCCTAAACTTCACAACGAGCGGTACGCTAAACTTCGTAACGAAACGTATGCAATATGCAGGCCATGCAGGCCAGAACCTCTCCGAAACCCCTCTCCAATAACCGAGCAAGGATTCTGGAAAGAGTCGATTCCAGGACAGACTCATAGTCCATTCGTTCCATAGGACATTTGCAGCACCGGAACATAAGCTATTGTCGAGCTACCACCCAGAGGTGTCAATCGTCTGGAAAACGGCCCAGAGCGATACGGGCCGTCAGCTGACCTCGATTATCAGATAATCTGGCAGGCGAATCGTTGACTCGCAGATAGAGGACTCCGTCATGTTCAGGTTTCAGGACTGCCTGCAACCCGATGGGCACGGGGTGCGAAAACTTTCCACCCTCCCCTCGCCAGGCACCCACCAATTTGCCCAATGGTTGACCCGCATGGTATTGGAGGGTCACACCTCCCGGTTCGCAAAGCCAGGGCTTTGTATCGTAGGCAATCGTGTACTGGCCGGTCGCAGCAATTTGGTATTCTTTGCCGCCTCGTAGCAACCAGCCTGTCGACTGCCATCCTTGATCCGCTGCGATCTTGATTGTGGCTGTCTTCTCAAGTGGTTTACCAGCACGATGCCGAATGACCATCCTTGGAATATCGTAACCATAATCCAAAGACCTGATATACGCTTGCCATTCAAGACGCAGTTCTAACCAGTCCTTCTGGAAAGACTCTCGGAAAAAGTCGTTGAACTCGCGATCGGCAACATGGGAAGGCAATTGGCGAAACCTTTTTTGCCAGCGGGGGTGCGCGTCTAAAAACTTACACAGAGCCCAACACCAGGCGTACTCTTCTGTCGAAAAAGTACGTCGTTTGTCAATCGATAATACCGCTTGTAATCCCAATGCCTTCTCTGCATAACAAGCTTCTTGAATCAACTTGACGCGGCCCCACATGGGCACCTGTTGACGAACTTCCGGAAACCAGCGGAGGTGCAGATTGCCCTCCTGCCAATGATGTGTGCCAAATAACTCTGCCATGCCTTCCATGTACCATCCAGCCCCCACACCACCAAGCATTGCATGCATGAATCCATGCGTGCCTTCGTGCAAGAGCAAATGCCTCATGTAGTAGTCGCTAGGTTGCTCAACCATCCACAATTGCTGAGTATTGGCAAATCCATTTACAAAATCAGGCCTTCCTTGAGGAAGCCAACCTAGTGCGGAAAACTTTGCACGATCTCGTATAACATAAGCGTGCATTTTCCACTTTTGGATTCGATTGTCAGAAATTCCAAAGTACTCGGCCCACAATGGGACAGCCTTGTCAAATACGATTGGCAATTCGTCAACGGTAGGACTCTTTGGCAAATCCGTATAAAGTCGCAAGTATCGGCTATTTAACTCGCGTATGCCTACCAACTCTGCACGTCGCCTATCTGGTTCGACGAATTCTTCGCCAACTAGGGTGATAGGGCCACACCCCAGGTAAAACAGTAACCACAGAATCGATGCAGGGCATGTGCAACTACGGTAAGAATATTGGTCATACACAAATAGTTCCCAAGCAAATGAATAAATACCGGGATGCGTTCTGTCGACAAAGAAAGTTTTCTATATTTGACTTGAAGCCAGAAACAATGGGTAAACGTACCATTGGATCCTCCATGATCACAGTATGACAGCACCCTTGCAATAGATTTCAACGTCCGCGAAAAAGTTTCTCGAGTTGACGATTGACCTCATCCCCAATGACCTGGGTGGCCGCTTCCTGGACAAAATGGGATAACAAATCACTAATCGCTCGCGAGTCTAATCTGGGATTCTCAAAAGTTCCCTGCACAGGAATTTGGACAGCCTGTCCGGCCAATGAGCGCAAGTGTTTGCCCAACCATTTTTCTTGTAACGTGATCTCAAAAACCAGCGCCAGGCTTTGATCGAATCCTACCGATCCTCGGGACCTGATGGGCACATCGTCAATCTCAAATTCAAGCTCACGATGGTAAACGCGGCCCTGATCGACGCGGAAATCTATATTGCGTTCTGTGACGGTCAAAGCACTAGATCCTCGTGGAGAAGCGGCCACTGCTAAAAATTGTTTACTCTTCGATAAGTTCTTTAGTTGACGCACCAGAACTTCTAATTCATGAAGTATTGGACCTGGTGCAATACGAAGATGATGTATGGTCAGTCGCCCTTCTGCCTGAGCCTGCTCAGGATTTGTAAAAGGAATTTGAGAGTCGTTTAAAGCAATCGAGAAATCTCCAGTAGTTCTTGTAGCGCCCGCAACGACAGGAGCAATATACTTGAGCATGGTATCACTAACCTGCGGAGAAATTTGTACTCTTGTCAACAACGGGCCACTGGGTATGAAGAGATGCTCTGCTCCCCTGGCAAGACGAATCTGTGGACGAGCGGTTAGCTTGCCTTGGCCTACGTCCAAATCCAAAGGCGCAATTTGCAGATGACCTTTGTCGAGTATGCCTTGAAGCTTTCCTGCACCTACAGCCAGTCCATACAAAGAAGCGGCAGACCATCCTGCATCTGCTGACACTTTCCAATCCTGCGAAGAGCCCGTCCCATCCGACTGTGGTAATTGTCCAGCTACTTGAAAATGGACCAGGCGATCACCTTGCAATTGAACGTCTGGTCCCAAGAATTTCATCAAGAGCCTGGATAAAGCCTGTGCGTCATACTGCACCTTTCCGTGAGCCTGAATTTTCTGAGCCGAGCTTATCTGCTCTATACCAGCCAGCCCACTCAGCTGTATGGTTTGGCCAAGGAGTTGAATATTTTGGAACTGCAAGCGATCTGCATCCATTTCATAGGAAGCCGTCCCTAAGAGTTGCAGATTCGGCTCTGACCATAGCAGTTCTGGACGTCTCGCACCCTGGTTCTGCATAATCTGAAGCTGTTTCGTGGTTGCCGAAAGGTTGGCTTGCACCATTCCCTGATTGCTAACAAGTTGGATCTGTCCTTGCGCCAATCCACGCGGCCAAAGCGACTCGGCTTGTGCAGATAACTTGAGGGCTGACACCACACGTTCCAAATTCGCATTGAAAGCCATTCTTCCTGATGCGGTAAACGAGCCATCGTCTGCCTGATTCAAGGCAATATCACGCGTAATAAATGTGAGCGTACTACCACTCAACTGAAATTCCTGGGAAGAAAAATTCTGGGCTACTTTATCCCAGACAATCTTTCCAGAAAACTGAACCCGGGGTTCATCAATGGATAGCGTATCACTTTGGACACGCAGATTATTAATCGTGCCTGCTGAGCTATGGAGATGCAGAGTGTTGTCCATCAATTGCAACTCGGCGTGCAGTTGTGCCTGGCCTGCGAATTGCCATGTTCCAAAGTCGACAAACTGCCCTAGTTCGTGCGTGAATGCATCCAGGTCCAATTGGATATCACCTGCCACCGTGTCTTGATCGGTGCCAAAAAGGGCTTCGGCAAATGGCGCGTTAATCGACAACTGCTCAATTCGTGGACTCTGAAAGCTACCCGCAAGCACTACCTGCCCATGAACGGGTTGTAAATGGATTGGCTGCCCTCGATGCCTACCAGCCAGATCTTGAATCTCAACGGAGGCTGTCCATGCAAGCCCGGGTTTTGAAGGTTGATTGCCTGCTTGAAAAGTCAATTGCCCGGTATCAATCTGCACGTCCTCACGTAATTGTAACGTGTGGGGCAACATGGCTGCCAATCGATTGAGCGCTACCTCTCCAACAACGGACGTGTTGACTTGGGGCAGGTTGTTTGTATCCCAAGCCACCAACTCCGAAAGCGATAGCGTACCCTGAGCATTTATTTTGCTCCAATCTGAAACCACTTCCATATGCTCAATTGAGATTTGATCATCTGCAATACTCAACTGCCATGGAACTTGGATCTGTTGAGAAACTAAAGTATCGCCTTGAAAGGCAGCAGACGTAAAAGCAAAATCTTGAACCTCTATGCGCCCTTTCGTCTGCAAAAGTAAACCGCGCTGAGGATCCATCGACCAGCGCAGTTGAGGAGCATCGATGGTAAGCGAACCTGTCAATTGCGCTCCCGGAATAGCACGTGCCAACCAGGGCTGCAATACATGCAATGGCAATCTCTCAGCTAGCAAATCAAGTTGCTGACCTCCCGATTCCATTTTGTGTAATTTGAATTTGAACTGACTTAGATCTCCACTTTGGGCGACCTCAATTTTAGCACTACCGGATATATCACCTTGTAAGTTTGCAATCACGTTGGTCCCGGCAAGCGACCATTTCTGTTGAGTCGTCGAATCCAGGCCATGCACAATACCCTCAATGATTTCAACGACTAATGTGGACTGCGTCTCGGAAGATGCCTTCTCTTCCGGCACAAGCTCGGTCAATAAATCTTCTACATTGCTCCCCTCAGGATGGGTAACCAGATAGACTGTGGGCTGTTGGAGCCTTATTTTGCCAAGGTCTGTCTGGTCAGCAATCAATGCCAACAGTGAACGATCGCAGTTTATCGATTCTGCGATAAAGAGAGGATTGCCTTCCGGATCAAAAATCGATACTCCGTAGAGAGACTGAGTGCCGGTCCAACCAAATAGGGCGCTCTGGCTTTCAATCCGCCAACCTGATGAAGGCAAAGCCATACCGAGAAGCGTATTACGCAAAGCCGTGCGAGATACTAGCGTGGGAGCTGCAATCACAGTACACATCACCAGCAAGGCGAGTAAGAAGAATCGGCGCAATACCCTCCTCACCCGCCGTGGCGCTGGATGAAGTTGTTTATTTTTTTTGGTCATTGCAAATCCATTGCCGGCCTGCTCTCTTGGGAACCCCAGAGTTCCTGCATTTTATGGCCCTGTGTCCACCTGGGCCAGTCCGAGTCCATGCAGGCATTGATGGCATCCTTGCTAGAAGGTTTTACATATCCAGGCTAAATGTTCGTCCCAGATAGCGGATGAGACGGCTGGCCAGGGTACGAGGTGCCGTCTTGATTCGTGCCTGACCTATCAGTCCATTGCGGAAGATGCCCAACGAATCATCTATTTGCACAACAGCCTGGTACGATGTTGATAACGGACGTATCGTGCCATCTTTGTCCGGTTGTGCTGGTATGGGTCCACCAGATGTACTAGCCAATCGAGGTGACAATACTTCCAGTTCGTCATTGGCAATGTATTCGATCTTGCTGATGAACACATGGTATGCCGATTCTTCAAGCATGAGTCGCACTTCTTGTCCTTGCGCGACCAAATCAAGATCGCGCTGGCCAATCACAAGCACAGCGTCCCAAGCACTCGGATCGCCGATCTGACAAAATAAAATTTGTTGGCCATCTGCCATGAATGTGGTACCCAGGTTCTTATCGTCTAGTGGCGATCCGGTCCAGCTGATCAATTCGAGTTGATTGTCATCCGAACGTTCATGACGCAGCGGAGGGGGGATGAGTGTGCCAGTAACGGGTGTTGTGATTTCCAGGCGTTTTGCATCGCGTAGCTTTTGATCAAGTTGCTCCTCAAATGCGGCAAGTCTTTCTTGCACCACCTGCAGTTGCAAACTCGCCTCATCATCGCGAAAGCGTAATTTCTGGAGTGATTCCAGTTCAACACGACTGGCGTCGCACTCGCCTCGCAATGCTTCGATTTCATATTCTAAATCGATATTGCGCAAACGTGCCAAAACCTGATGGGCCTCAACTTGCTCGCCCTGCTTAACAAGTAATTCTTCAAGGGTACCTTCCACCTCAACGTATATGGACGTAGCACCTCGGGGCAGGAGCTCAAAACTGCACATCACACTTGATGGAAAAGGGATAACAAATGCACTGCCGATCACTCCTCCTAACAATGCCAAAGACGCAAACATTCGAACTTTTTTCACTTTGCTCAATCTCCCTGGTATTCGAAAAAACTTGTATACCTTGGTTAGCGGCATCATGATCAAACCATAGAGCGACATCAGCGCTATCATTTGGCCAATGATCTTCAACCCATACGGCTCGAAGATTTTATTAAGAAAATACAAAATCGAAAGCAGGATCAACCAACGATAAAAAAAAGCCGACACCGTATAAAGTGCAAAGAGCCCTTGATTGCGTTTCGGAAGAAAGGGATCTTCGGGTTCTTCTAGGCCCAAGCACCATTTACCCAGTTTACGACTTAGTATCGTGGTAGCCTTTTGCCGCAAATTGGGCACTTCCATAATGTCACTTAAAATGTAATAGCCATCGTACCGAAGTAGTGGATTGGCATTAAACAAAATGGTACTTACCGAACTGACAAACATGATGTTCAGGCAAACGTAGTTGAGCATCCCCGGCTCACTAAACCACCAAATAAATGTCGCGATCGAGGCAATAACGATTTCTAAGTACATTCCTGCAGCACCAATCGCAGCGCGATGCCAACGATTGGGTAGCATCCATGAATCGGACACATTGCAATACAAGCAGGGGGTTAACACCAGGAACATGATACCCATCTCATGACACTCACCCCCAAAATGTTTGCATGACAAGCCATGACCAAATTCGTGGATGATTTTCGTTACTCCCAGAACGGCAGCGATCAAAAGCCAATTCTGTGCGTCAAAGAAGGACTGAAATGATGGTAATTTTGACTGGAAAATGTCGAATTGCACAATCACCAATGTGAGAGCGCTTAGTGCTAGCAAAAGGCTAAAAAAAGTAGCCGTTGGCGAAAAGAACCAACGCACCCATGGATACATCGCATCCAGAATAAGCTCCGGATCAAACCCTTTGAAGCGAATTGATAGAATATTGCTTACCGCACCTACGAACTCTTTGCGGCGCCTTTCGTCACTCCGCTTCTTCAGTTGTATGCCTTGACCGTGCGAATCCGAAAGCACCAAACCACTGCGATGCAGCATGCCAATAAAGTTTTGGAGTTCTTCGACACGGATTGTCTGAGGAGGAAACTCTGCCTCAAACTTTTCAGCAATATCTTCCAAACTCGATTGTCCATCGAGCATTTGCAGAATAGCAAATTCCTCTTCCTCAAAGCGAAAATACTGCAAGCCTACCGGATCCTTCACGACCCAATAGACGCGTCCCTGATAACGTTGTCGCCGGGCCTTCAGATCAGGACGTACGCGGATCGCCAGCTTACGCGAGGAGCTCGAGACTATGCTATTGGCAAGTGTGGGCATAAACGTTAGTTGCCCAGTGGGGTGGGCAAGCCAGCCTGCGGCACAGGCGCCGCGTCTCCCGTGTGGATTGTCATCGTGGCTTTCATACCGGGCTGTATTTGCCAGTTACCATTTCGCTTGGTATTCATTATTTCTGCGCGTACTTTAAAGCGACCATCCGATTGAACTTCTTGGTCGGCGTACACCACAGTCCCCGATACCTCAAATTGCTTGCCACGTGCACGTGTCAACTGTACGCTCACTTGCTTACCAAGGACATCACCGCGATCGAACATTTTGGCATCAACAAAATCTTCGACGTACAAAATGTCGAATCGAACGAGCAGCAGAATAGGTTCTCCTGGGTTGACCCACTCTTTTTCATGACGGTAAGTATTAACGACTTCTCCCGCAAACGGAGCAATTATCGTGCGCCAATCCACTTCCATTTGCGCTGCGTCCCGTTCGGCCTTTTTTGTGCGAGCATCATAACGAGCTTGCTCACGATCCTCCTGTGCCTTTTCGATTTGCAATTGGGATCTCTCAAAAGAAAGCTTTTTTTGCATGACTTCAATTGCTGGAACGGCATCCTTTTTTTGCATATTTGCAGCTAGAGCTTTCTTCCAATCTTGCTCAGCAACTTCCGCCGCTTTTCGGGCATACTTTTCCTCAATACGATTCGTGGCCCTTTTTGCTGCGGCCTCAAAACCATATTGGGCTATTTCCAGCCTTGCCTGAGCTTCTCGATCATCGATAACAGCCAGCACATCCCCCTCTTCTACCTGAGAGCCTTCCCGAAGCGAAAATTTCATGAGTATGCCAGTCTCCGGGGAAGGGATGCGCACTTCATCACGTACAATGACAAGACAATCGGTTAATACAATATCGTCTGCTGCCTGAATCGGAATTCTAGACGCGATGCTAACAGCCAAAAGCAGCAAGAGTCGCAAAGCATTCATGTCGCGTGTCCTTGGGATGAAACAGCCCGGCTAGAGTACCGGGCTGTTGATGATTTCGCACTAGTTCATTGACTGGCAATTAAAAACGGAAAAAAATCCTCGATTGAACAAACTCGAATAGGTCACAAAACCAGACATAGCCTATTGGTTGCTGACCACAATAAATCTTTGCTTTCACGTCAGCACCTATTTTGAGTTCATTGGTGGGGTCATCAACAAGTTTTTTCAGGTCTTCTTGGGGAAAGGAAACACGTACACGCACGGTATTTCCCTGTTCGCCCTGCACTTCTGCATTGCGGTCCATCTCTTCGATCTGACCCGATAAACGAACTGCAGAATGCGTCGCAAGAATAAAGTTGACTTGCAATTTGGCCTTGGGGTCGTCTTGCTTCATGGCCTGCATCTGCTCGACAACATGGCCCATTTTGGCTTCGGGTATATAAACCTCTAATTCCCAGCGACTGGCTGGATCGGCAATTTCCATCAGACGCTGGCCTCTACGGACGGCACGTCCCTTAATTTCTTCAACCTTCCAGGTAATGACTTTACCGTCGATGGGTGTTGTTACGACCAGTTGCTCTTTCTTCAATTCCAATAGTTTTTTTTGCTTTTCCAGACTTTCTTGCCGAACTTTGAGACGTGCCAGTCTTCCGGTGATTTCTTCACGTTCGACGTCGTCTTTCTGCACTTCACCTTGCAGGAGTTGCCGTTGTCGCCTGGCAGAGCGGATCTCCTCGAGTGTTTCATCAAGCTGACCAGCAAGCTGTGTCATTCGTTCTTCAAGATCAAGACTCCACTGCTTCGCCACTATCTCGCCGGCAACCACTTTTTGGCCATGGCGAACGGTTACTTCTTCGACTTTGCCGTCTTGCGAAGCAAAAACGTCTCTTCTGAGTTCGGGTAGTAGTTTGCCGTCAGCGACCACATTAAAATCATACGGCACATAGCACATCGCTAAGATTGCCCCCACGAGCGCAAACAGTACCAACAAGGTTTTAGGTAGATTACGCGCTGTCATGAGAACACGCGTTTTGCCTAATAATCGCCAGAGGGGCAACAGGAACAGGTTTTCGTGCGCTTGTGCATTGGTCAGCGAGGTGGAACTGTGCCTGCGCACTACATCCACGCGCTGCAACATCCCCTCCGGCTGTCGACTATCGACAAGTTGTTCAATAATAATCGCACCCAAAATATTTTCGCGCTTCTTATGTTTTCTTTCACCCGGCTTTTCTTCTTCCAAGTCGGCTTCGCGCAAGGGCAACACAGCCAGATGCTTGGTATGTGATTCATCGACATAGGCATTGACACTTTTTTCGACTTGAGGAGCCAAATTGGTAGTGTCGCCATCAAACCATAGATCGTCGCCCGTTTTGGCCACCGTCGTGGCTAGTTTGCGAAGAAGACGAACAACATTCGAGCGCCGGTCAAATGTTTCCTGCCCGCTTATTGCGGCAACTTTATATTTAGTGCCTTTGCGCAAAACAACAGTCACACGATCGCAACCAATGAGTCGTCGACCTTCGTTGGCAATAGTGTATGCCGTCTCTGATGAGTTGAGCGCCTGGTGCACAAGGGCAGTAAATGTCTCAAGTTGCTCCCATAGCGACTGCTTATGTGTGAAGTGCCGCAACCTACGGTTTTTGAGGTATTCGCCAGCTAATTCGCATATTTGATTGAGAAAACGCAGGTAACCACGTTGTGTCGTAGGACGCGCACCAGTGCGCTGAAATATTTCGACGACACCATCCACACCACGGTCGCTTCTGATAGGTGCAATCACCAAAAGAAAATCGGTCGGATTGGCAGCCATATCATCAGCATGCTCTCCACCAGCACCCGAGTGGGGTGGAATCAGCGCTGGCTCACCTCGATCGATCACTTGTTGCAGCAGCCGGCCATGTTTCTGCTGAGCTTCTTCGCTTTCGGCCAAACCCGTCTCGCGCAAATTAACCTGGTATTCGAGTTTGACCCCGGCTCCTTCTTCAAGCGTCCAGACAACACCCCCGATAGCAGCCAGCGCTGAAACAGATTTGTTCATCAGGGCTGCGTAAAACTCACTTGGCTCAATCTCCGATCGAGACAATTCAACCACTTCCTGGACGAGACTTTGAATCTCTTGTTTGGCACGGCGCACAGCCTCTTCGTCGATTGAGCCTGTGGGAGACCCCGTTTGAGATGCTTGCGAAGGATCGGAAGATGTGCTCACAGATTCCTTGATTTGCAAAAAGATGCGTCAGTTGCTGAAATTCAGTTGCCGAAACGTCCGTTCTGGATTTTTTCCTTGCCCGTAGCCAGTCACGCCAGCCCGTACTGTCCTGACAGTCAAATCGCAGCAATCCGTGTTAACCGTGGCCAAAAAACACGGTTCCCAGCAGAAAACCACACTGCAGACAACCAAAAGCCCCCTCAGACCCAGAGAACACCCGCGCAAGTATGCCTGCCCCTTAACATACATTGTCGTGGAATAAGGAGTTACGTCAAACTCGATCTACGTTCCTGGGAGTTGAAAATATGTCGGTTTCGCCCGTAAAAAGCGCCTAATCGGAACAGGTTAGGAGTCCGTCAGCTCCCCCTCTACCTGCAAGCACGTGAGAAATAGAAGTCCAGCCAGCAAAAGGGCCCACTGCTGAGCGTCTAAGGGTCGACTATCGGGTTGGTTTTCGTCGTCGCAAGTGCTATGATTTAAGAGACTTGTAGCTTCTCGCCGTAGAAAATATCGAGGGAGAGACGACTATTTTGTACGGCGAGTGGTCTGGATGACGAAAGGCGATGCAGGGTGAAAAGCGACAGTTAGGCAAATCCTCTGATTCGTCACCTCTGATTCGTCACCTCTGATTAGTCGTTGGGCTACCCAGATCAGTAGGTCTATCCTGAATTTTGTCTGCAAGCCTGTTGTTTACAAACGTAGTGTTCCATGGTGTTCCTAGGAGAAATTTGGCGGATTATATGGCAAAACAAAAAGAAGAAGCTCTGGAAGTAGAAGGCGTTGTGACACAAGCTCTGGCAAATACCCGATTTCGAGTAGAAATCGAAGGTGGACACATCGTAAATGCCCATATTGCTGGCAAAATGCGTAAAAACTTCATTCGTATTGTGCCTGGCGACAAGGTCCGTGTAGAGCTATCGCCGTATGATCTCACCAAAGGCAGGATTACCTTTCGAGAGCGTTGATCTCACAAGTTGCTGAAAAACACCATCCGGGTGTTTTTCGCTTCTCGCCAAGTTCGAAGCGAAGCTTCTCAGGCTCGCAAAATAAACGACTAATGTCGCTATTTTGGCATCTCATCCATGAGATGCGCCCGAGCTGCTGACTTTTTCAGCAAGGTGCTAAAGGGCGATTCTCTCGAGAGCGCTGCTCTTGGCACTTTTTAGGGATTGTCCCCAAAAGCCGTGTGCTGGCAAAAAGTCTCAGTCCCAGGCAGACTCTCTGCTGGGAACTTCTTTTCCGTGCCTCTTGCTGACAAGACCAGATCCTAGCAAAGCAAAAGAGACATCCGTACAGACAGCTTTTTTTCGCGGATTCTTGCCAACAATCTGTACCCCTGAGCGTATAACGCTATAAATGATTGCTCTGAAGTGCTTGCGCACTTCCCAAATTCCGTCTCACCTATGGCAAGATTCATGCAGTCGTACTCATTGAATCCCCCTTTTGGGAATCCCCCTTTTGGGAATCCCCCCTATGGAGAAAAGAAACGTGGACATTTTAACAGCCCTTCACGCGCAGATCTTGCGGCCCTTATCACTTGTCACCCGAAGAATCCTGATAGCAGGGGCTGCTCTCGTAGCGGTCACGGCCACAGTCAACTCTTGGGCCCCTAAAGCCCAGGCACAATCGTCTGATGAGCCTAAGCCTGTTGCCATTGTGGCAATCAACAGTATTGACAACTTTTTGGAAGACGCAGACTTCGTAGGTAGTCTGGGCGGAATACCTGACGTAGCAGAGAAGGCCAAACCACAAATTGCTGCCTTCACGCAGGGTTTGGATACCTCAAAGCCCATGGGATTGGTAGTCAATATGGGAGCCATGGGGCCTGGGGGCGCGATCTGTCTTCCAGCTATCGATTTAAAACAAATGCTTGCCATTTATGCCGTATTTGGTGTAACCGTTGAAGAGCAAGCCGATGGTGGACTCGAAATTTCGGCCCAAGGTCAGACCGTTTATGCACGACAGGCTGACGGGTGGGCATTTATTTCGATGGTGCCCGAAATGCTGAAGAACTTGCCAAAAGATCCCGGCAAAATCATTGGCGAATTAACGAAAGATTACGACATCGGTGTTCAATTGAACGTCCAAAATATCCCCTCCCAAATCCGTGAGATGGCAATCACACAATTTAAGGTGGGCATGGATGCGGGCATGCAGCCAAAAGCGGGCGAATCGGACCAACAGTTTGAAACGCGTAAGGAAATTGCCGATGCTCAGTTCGCCCAGTTAGAGCGACTGGTTAACGAACTGGACGAGGTAACCGTTGGCTTGGCTCTTGATGGCAAACAACAACGGGCCTACATCGATATTATTTATGAAGCGGTCGCAGGTACCAAGCTCGCCGAGCAAGTCGCCCGCAATAGCGACCCCAAGACAAATTTTGCCGGTTTCTTTCAGCCTGACGCAGCAATGATGTTGTCGTTTGCCTCCCAGGCGAGCGAATCAGACATTGCCCAGATCGATCAAATGCTAGCCGCTGTACGCAACCAAGTCAGCACGGCCATTGATGAAGAAGCTGAAAATTCCAGTGACAAAGAACGAGAAACAATGAAGAGTGTCATCAATGATTTTTTAGATGCCTTTGTGTCCACGGTCAAAGAGGGCGTGATGGACGGTGGTGCCGTCCTTACGCTGAGCCCAAGTTCTGCCACATTTGTTGCGGGCGGTCTGATCGGCGATCCGAGTAAAGTGGAATCGGGTTTCAAAAAACTTACCGAATTAGCCAAAGAGGAAGATCCGAAGTTCTCCGGGGTGAATTGGAACGCCGATAGCCATAAGGACGTAAAATTTCATACCATAAATCTCCCCCTCCCCCCCGAAGAAAAAGGACCGCGTCAGCTTTTTGGAGAGTCGTTAGAAGTTGCCGTTGGCATTGGTGACAAATCGGCATTTCTTGCTCTTGGTCGAGACTGTTTGTCAGCCGTCAAGGGTGTGATCGACACGTCCGCTGAGAACCAGGGCAAGTCCGTAGCACCAATGGAAATGACCGTTGCTATCCAACAAATAATCGAAGTAGCAGCCTCTCTTGCGGATGAAAAAGATCAGGAAAATTTGCAGATGGTTGCTACCATGTTGGAGGAGAACGTTGAGGGACGTGACCATGTACGGATTGTTGTCCAGCCCATCCCCAACGGAGCACGCACTCGCATCGAAGCAGAGGAAGGAGTACTGCGAGCAATTGGTATGGCTGTCATGCAGGCACAAATGCAAGCAGCCGGAGCCGGTGAGTATTAACGACAGTTCTTCGAAGTCAAAATGAGTAAAACCTCACTTGTCCTCACCGTACTAGGCCAAGACCGCCCCGGTTTGGTCGATGCGATTGCCCGCGTTGTGACGGAACACGGCGGCAATTGGGTCGAAAGTCGAATGGCCCACCTGGCAGGCCAATTTGCGGGTATTCTGCGTGTGGAGGTAAACTCGAATGACGCCACGGCGCTAACGCAGGCTCTCAACGAACTCACGAAAGGTGGTCTGGAATCAGTCGTTCATACCGACGTTCAGGACGCTCCCCCTCAAGAAAACCCGCTGGTAAAACTATCGCTCCTTGGGCAGGATCGTACAGGCATCATCCGTGAGATCAGCCACGTGCTGGCCTCACACGGAGTCAACGTCGAAGAATTAAACACAGAGCGTAAAAGGGCTCCCAACTCCGGTCAGAAGTTATTCCAAGCCGAAGCCCAGCTGCGGCTGCCACAGGGCTTCTCCATCGATTCTCTGCATGCTGCCCTTGAACAAGTAGCAGCTGATATGATGGTAGATATTAACTTGGAGTAATATGCTCGAACGGGTTTCTGAAAAACACCATCCGGGTATTTTTCACTTCTCATGGCTGGCAGGCTGCTGACTTTTTCAGCAACCGGCTAAATATAGGCTCAGCCATGCTTGGCCGACAGCCGATTATAAGGTAAGATTGTGATAGATTTCACAATCTTTGCCGCCGCCAAAGCGCGGCTCGTTTTCACCCGACAGCACACGACATTGGGCGATTAACCATTATGGCCAAAAAAGGTCCTCGTAAAAAAGTGCCGAAGGAGTTGGCAATCATCAATGCCGACAATTGCACCGGCTGCGAGTCTTGTCTGGAGGTCTGTCCCGTGGACTGCATCTTCATGAACAAGATTGACCGTGGGGTGGTGAAGGGGACACAACAATGGTGCGAAATCGATATTGAACGCTGTGTGGGCTGCGAGGTATGTGTGCATATCCCAGGCAAGAAGTCGAATCCTTACGAACTTTTAGTCTGCCCCTGGGACGCGATCGAAATGGTACCCACCGAAAACGCGGCAGTTGTCATGGCCCAAATTGGCGGCCCTCCGGAATACATTGCCGAAAATTGGGACCGCCTAGTCGGCACGGCACAAAATCTGGCTGAGCTGCGCGCGGCCACTTGAACACCCGGCTATTTACGCTGGCAGTCGTATTTGTGCCCTGGCGCCCGTCTTTGTGTACTAACACCCATCCTTGTGCGCTAGCATTTTATAGGTGGGCCAAAGCCACGGGGCCAATAGAAATACTGCCGACTACTCAATCTCTTTGAGCACTTGTTGCATGTACTCTAAGCTTTGTCGTGCTATGACTTCCGGACTCGGTTCGTACTTGAAGACTTCAACGGATACCCAGCCGTCATAGCGAGTCTTACGAAGGGCCTCCAGGATTGGCTCATATGGCTCCTCACCCATGCCGGGACCAAGCAGGTTGGGATCGTTGGCATGAAAATGAACCGTCCAATCACGGCTGGCACGGATAATATCTGCGACGGGTGTACTTTCGCTAGACATTGCTTTGACATCGAGGTGCAATTTGCATTGCGTTGAATCAACCATCTTCGCTAACTTGATTGCAGATTGAGCGGTCAGCAGAAAATCTCCCTCGGAAGGGCCCAGTGGCTCTAGAGCAATCACAACATCCAAATCTGCACACACGGACATGACCGCACTTAGCACCTCTGCTGCGTACTGCTCTGCTTCGCCATAAGTCACATTGGGTAGTAAGTTGCGCTGGTAGGGCGACCCGAGAACCATGATCTGCCCCCCCAAATCGGAACATAGCTGAGCGAGTTGCTTGAGGTATTCAGCTGTGGCTTCCCGAACCATCTTGTCAGGACTCGTCAAGTAATACGCTTCCGTCTTGGCCAGGAGCCAGTGCAGACCTACTACTTCGAGACCCGCATTTGCCGCTTGCTGTCTGATCTCCGTTCGTTGTTCTGCTGAAATATCACGCACATCGCATAGGTCCTTTCCAGGCACGAGCGTGAACGGGGCAATCTCAATACCTCGATAGCCTATCTCACGAGCCAGGGCCCAGGCCTGTTCAAATGGCTGATCTCCAAATGTTTCGTTGCAAATTGCGAATTTCATACTGCACCCGTTTGCTATTCAGGAAGCCGTCAAAAAGTCGACTCTACAAAAAGAGAGACACTCTTTGGTAAATATCTTAACCAACAACATTCGTGAAAAAATATTTTCTTAACTCCTAATTCTTTTGCGCCCATCCAGAAAACTAGCCTCCACAGTATTCGGCTGCATCCTGGTATACCTTGACGCGATCCTCTAAAATCAATATCCATCGAACTCAAGTGAACAACCCAAGTGAATAGTCAACCACTCCACAAATTGGCCAAGCGCGGCCAGCAAACTCAAGCCAGCCGAATCTCACATGCTCAAATCAGGGAAGATTCATCTTGGCGATTGTATCAAACTCATGCAAAAGATCGATGCGGACTCGGTCGATTTAGCATTTGCTGATCCGCCATTTAATATCGGATACGAATACGATCAGTACGACGACAAACAGGACGACCAAAAGTATCTCGACTGGTGCGAATCCTGGATGGCAGAGATACATCGCATCTTATCTCCGACTGGAACATTTTGGCTGGCCATTGGCGATGAATATGCTGCAGAATTAAAAGTAGCCGCACAACGAAAACTGGGATTTACGACGCGAAGCTGGGTAATTTGGTATTACACCTTCGGAGTCAACTGTACAAAAAAATTTAGTCGCTCCCATGTCCATCTGTTTCACTTTGTCAAAGATGCCAAGAAGTTCACATTCAACGCGGACGATCCGGCCATTCGAGTCCCCTCTGCCAGGGCGCTAGTTTACGGCGACCGGCGGGCCAACCCCAAGGGCCGTTTGCCGGACGACACCTGGATTTTGCGTCCGCAAGACTTTCAGTCCGACGCCTATGGCTTTACTCCCGAACAAGATACCTGGTTCTTCTCACGCGTGGCTGGCACCTTCAAGGAACGCCAAGGGTTTCACGGCTGCCAAATGCCAGAGCAGTTATTGGGACGTATTATCCGCACAAGCAGCAATCATGGCGATTTGGTATTCGATCCTTTCACAGGCAGCGGAACGACCCTGGCAGTGGCCAAGAAGCTGGGACGACCGTTTCTTGGCACGGAGCTCTCAGCAGAATACAAAAAGTACGCCACAGAACGATTGAAGACAATCCGGGAGGGCGACAAACTTGATGGTCCCTCGGACCCCATAGCCAGCGCCCCGAGTACGAAGAACGGACGACGGCTTAAAGCAAATGAGGATAATACAACTGAGACACAGTCAGCGCTTTTGTTCTAGAGCTAGCCGCAATCGGGTGTTCCACCATAGCACATCTGTCCGTTGTTGGGATGCGGCTGCGGGATACATATAACGGGTAACCTGACCCGCATCTCGCATCTCGCATCTGAATTTGCTAGCAACTGAACACTTTATTGGAGATGAGCGGCGTGGAAAACGCTGCGGCCTGACATGAACGCTTTTTCAAAACAATTGGGTGATAACCTGGAAGGGAGAATTTAAACCACAACCTTTAGGTTAAGCGAGAAGCACACAAAAGTGTTACTTTTATTTCTTCGTCAAAAAGAAATATTCGTCCTGCGAAAAACTGCTACGTTCATACCTGAACCGTAGATAGCCTCTTCATTGACTGATTTTAGATGGCAGAGTTCTGTTGGGCAATCTGTTGGTTTTCTTTTCTGACAAGCTGTCCACAGGCTGCTGCTATGTCGTTGCCTAATGAATAACGCACTGTCGTTTGCAAACCTGCCTTCTTAAGAAAACCTGCAAAAACATCTCTCTTTTCGCGCTGGGTGCCTGCGAGTTGGGGAGCATCTTCAATGGGATTATAAGGAATTAAATTGACATGTACTTTGAGGTCAACAAGCCAATGGATAAGCTCTTGGGCGTCGTCCTCTGAGTCGTTAATACCCTCAAGGAGCAAATACTCAATCATGACTGTCGAAGTCTGCAATCTATTGACTTCATGCAATGCCTGACGTAGTACTTCAAGTGAATATTTTTTTGCCAGTGGGATCAACCTCTCACGTACATCTTGCCGAACACTATGGAGACTCAGAGCTAAATTAACTTCTGGGTAGCGACGCGCGCATCGGACCATGGCATTTGGAATGCCTACAGTAGACACAAGAATTTTGGTTGGCGGATGATGAAACAAGTCTGCCGCAGTCAACGCATGGAGTGTTTGATAAAGGTTCTCCTCATTATGAAAAGGCTCTCCCATGCCCATAAACACGATATTTCGAATTTTTCTATCTTCTCGGGCCAGCAACTGACCTGCTTGCAGAACCTGGTCCAGTATCTCTTCAGGCTCTAGATTCTGGGCAACGCCCATCTTCCCAGTTGCGCAAAATTCGCAAGCAGCACCACACCCCACCTGGCTTGACACACAAAGAGTTGTACGGCCGCTGGCAATTCGAAGTATTACCGACTCGATAAGCATTCCCCTAGTTGTGCGAAATAGTAATTTCGTTGCACCATCAATCTGAGAATCACATTGGCGATAGAGTTCCAGTGTGTGGCAGGCAACTTGTTCAGGTGCAGCAAAATCGAAAAACGCGGTGTCATCCGAAGAAAAATGCTTAAGAAGATTGTTACTCAGTCGACGTATCTGCTGCGGGTCAATACCTTGATCACGGCATAATTGCTTTAGGTTTTGTGAATCAAAAATGCTTACAGGCATCTGTTTCTTGTGCTTTCAAGAATGTGCTGGGGGCTGTTATTTTGGTTTCTGCTTGCCTTCGCAACCGGAAAGAATATCCACACTAACTAAGTACTCTTTTATGAGGTTCGTTTGGTATTTCCTGAACGTATTTGGGCACCAGATAACCGGGTAGTTTTGCCCGCATCTGGGTGATGAGCTTTTTCCCCTGGGAAATGGGTACTTCAAAATGGGCCGCTCCCCGTACACGGTCGAGCTGATGTAGATAATACGGCATGACACCTATCTCTACCAATCGTTCACTTAAAGCAATTTGCGAGTCCACCGTATCATTCACCCCTCGAAGTAATACGGCTTGATTCAAGAGCAAAACTTTAGCTTTTTGCAGACGTTCCATAGACTGCCCAACATCATCGTCAAGTTCCTGTGCATGATTCGCATGAATAACAACAATGGGTGTTAAACGAGTCTTCGTCAGTACATCCAACAAAGAATCAGTGACTCGTGATGGAATCATGATCGGAAATCGCGTGTGCACACGTAAGCGTTTCACCGAAGATAAATCAGCAATCCTATCCACCAACACACCCAACTGCTCGTCGACAAGCATGAATGGATCACCACCACTTAGAATAACCTCCGTAATGGATGGATCCTTTGCAAGAGACTCCAGACCCTGCTCCCAGGCAGCGTTGCTGTGAGGCGATTCCTGATAAGGATAGTATCGGCGAAAACAGTACCGACAATGGACTGCACACGATCCTGTTGCAATCAGCAATGCTCGGCCTGCATACTTTTGCAAGACTCCAGGTGCTAACATCGCTGAACTGTCGTCGACTGGATCTGCCAAATAACCCTCCATCTGGATGGTTTCATCCCGGGTTGGCAATACCTGACGCAGCAGAGGGTCGCCTGGATCACCAGGGCAAATACGTGCTAAAAAACTGGGGGGCACAAAAACAGGAAAGTCCCCAGTTCCCTGCTGAGCAGCGGCAGTCCATTCGTCGGAGAGTCCCAAATGCTGGCAGAGGTCACGAGCATTGCGTACGGCTGTACGAACCTCTTCGTGCCACGAAAGTTCACCTGACGAACGGGGGCGGACAAACTCTGGAAAACTGGTTAAAATGCTCACTCGGCTCTTTCATGTATGGTCCACAGGGCTCAAATACAACTTCCAAATACAACTTCCAACGAGAATCACAAGGCTGCGAGAATCACAAAGCTATTTGAGACGGTTTGACTCAAAAGTGCTCTGAAATCCAACTGCCTCCAACATCGCCCCTGCCTATCCTATCACTTTATGACCCAATTAGTACCAAGACTATAAGCAAGAGGAAAATATCCCGTGGCCAGCTACAGTACGAACGAATTTCGCAAGGGACTCAAGATCCAGATTGACGGCACTCCGTATCAAATGATCGAGATGAATTTCCGCAAACCTGGCAAAGGAGCAGCCCTGTACGAGTGCAAACTAAAGAATCTAATTCGGGGCACTGTTACCGATAAAACTTACCGCGCTGGCCAATCACTCGAGGCTGCAGACGTTTCGGAGTTCACAGCCCAATTTCTGTACCGACAGGGCGATAGCTATGTCTTTATGAAGAACGATGACTACGAACAATATGAGTTGACCCAGGATCAGGTGGGAGAAGAGAGCAGATTTCTCAAAGAAGGCATGGAATGCCAATTGGTTATTTACAACAACAATCCCATTGCTGTTACACTACCAAACCATGTTGTTTTGCAAGTCGAGTATTGCGAACCGACCGTCAAAGGAAATACGGCTACCAATGTCCAAAAACCAGTTAAGTTGGAAACGGGAGCAGAAATAGGCGCTCCTGCGTTCATTAACATCGGTGACTGGTTGCGCGTCGACACCCGTACTGGAGACTATATTGAGAGAACTAAAGATCCAGAATCCTAGCCCCCAATGGATTCGCATCTGCTGTGGCTTTCTAAGATGGTCTCCTTTCCCTGATTTCCAGTCGCCGTACTGATCAATTGGTGCTGACGACGGTTTTGCCACTTTCAAAATTTCTTTTTTCTTGCATTAAGCTTTTTACTCGATTGGCTTAGTGGTTGAAAAAATGATATGCGGGCCCTTTTCTGGCAAGATTTGTACTCCTGCGACGAACAGCCAATGAGAATCTATCGGTTTGCATTCTTGCGCTAAGGGTGTAGGCTGATCGTCATTACAGCCTTTCGATCTACTACCATCCACCACTATTCCACCAACTACCACTCTTATAAGGAATCTTGCCATGTTACCTTGGGGACTTTTGGCCCTTTCAACCATGGGCACACTAGGTATTCTGCTCGGTGTTGTGGTACTCCTCGCATTTTTTGGCGTTGGCATTTACAACCGTCTCGTGACGCTCCACAACCGGATCGACAATGCTTTTTCGCAAATCGAAGTACAGCTTAAAAGGCGCTATGACTTAATTCCCAATCTGGTCGAAACCGTCAAAGGTTACATGGCCCATGAAAAAGATACTCTCGAAGCAGTCATCAACGCTCGCAATCAGGCGGTTGGCGGCTTGCAAGCAGCTGCTGCCAATCCGGGTAATGCTGCTGCTATGAAAGAACTGATGAGTGCTGAGCAAGGGCTGTCGGGAGCCTTAGGGAAATTGTTTGCTCTATCCGAGGCTTATCCTGATCTCAAAGCAAACGAGAATATGGCCCAACTTACAGAGGAACTCACCTCTACCGAAAATCGGGTGGCCTTTTCGCGACAGGCCTACAACGATTCGGTCACTGCCTTTAATACCTATAGGCAGACCTTCCCACCAATCTTTTTCGCCGGCATGTTTGGCTATGGCGAAGATGCTGAGCTTCTGGAATTCGACAGCGAAGCCATCGCTGAAGCGCCCAAGGTATCATTTTGACGTGGGGTTCAAGCCGGAGACCTGGAACCAGGATTATTCTCTCTTCGTCTTCCAGCTTGCTTTGCACCGCTAAACAAATCCGCTGTGGCTCGCCTGGGCTTACTCAGCCTTTGATAATCCTATGTCCACTACTTTCTACGAACGTCAATCGCAAGCACGTCGCTCCACCAAGTGGTTGGTTTGGCTTTTCTTGCTGGCAGTCATAAGTATCGTGGGACTGGTTGTCTTTGTCACAGCCTTTGCGATAGAGAACCTCGACAATAGCCCTGAAACAGGAATGAGCGTTGAAACAGGGATGTCGCCTCGTAACGATTCCGTGGCACGTTGGTCAACCCCGTTTGGAGCTGGTCTCGCGACCCTGCTTCTGATTGGGGGAGGGAGTCTGTTTAAAGTTGCCCAATTACGTGGTGGAGGCACTACGGTAGCCGAAAATGTGGGAGGACGACGGATCATCCCAAACACGATGGATCCAGTAGAGCGACGTTTGGTCAATGTGGTCGAAGAAATGGCTCTCGCGGCCGGAGTACCAGTACCTCCAATTTATCTATTACCTGAAGAAAAGGGGATCAATGCTTTTGCGGCGGGCTATTCACCAGGCGATGCCGTGGTAGCCGTCACGCGCGGCACTGCAGAGCTCTTAACGCGCGATCAATTGCAAGGTGTGGTCGCTCATGAGTTCAGCCACATTCTCAATGGCGACATGCGATTGAATATACGACTTATTGGCGTGCTTCACGGCATTTTGCTGCTTGGATTGATTGGACGAGTGCTCTTTCGCATTGCAGCACACAGCGGGAACAGTCGCTCAAAAAACAATCCGGCCCTGGCATTTTTTTTGATTGGCCTGATTTTAGTTGTACTTGGTCTGGTTGGTACTCTGATTGGCAACATCATTAAGGCCGCAGTCTCACGACAGCGCGAGTATCTGGCAGATGCCTCAGCTGTACAGTTCACACGGAATCCTCAGGGCATTGCAGGAGCTCTCAAACGTATCGGCGCAGTTCTCAACGGCTCACGACTCCAACATGAAAATGCTGCTGAGATGAGCCACATGTACTTTGGTCAAGGTGTCTGGGAAGGTTTCACCGGATTGATGGCAACACACCCGCCTTTACCAAAACGCATCCTAGCTCTCGAACCCGACTGGGATGGTAAATTCCCCCAGCACCCTACAACGCCTGCCGCACTCGCAGAGATTTCGCAAGCATCTGGATTTGTTGGTGATGCTACTCTCGACAACCACGTACCGATGGACTTTGTAAGCGATGCTGCTGAACACGTGGGACAGCCTACGGAGATTCATAATCTCTATGCCAGGCAACTTGTCCATGAATTGCCTTCCGATATTACCGCGGTCATCCACGAACCCTATGGGTCCCGTGCGGTTATCTTTGCATTGCTCCTGGACCGTGACTCTGAAATCCGTAGGCGACAGATTCGCAAATTGAACGAATGTACGACTCCTGACATTGTTGAATTGACCAGCAAACTCAGTCCATTAGTAGACGAGCTTGACGCACGTGTCCGTTTGCCGCTTGTCGATATGGCACTACCCGCACTGCGCGCTATGGCCCAGTCTCAATATGTCGAATTCTCAAAGGCTTTTCAGGAGATAGTCAAAGCGGACTCGCGACTCTCGCTTTTTGAATGGATGCTGCATCAGGTGCTGCTGCGAAATCTAAGACCACAATTCGAAAAAACTGCTGCACCACCAATAGCCTATTACGGGTTGCAACGTCTGGCCGAACCGTGTGCGGTACTCCTTTCGTCACTTGCCTATGCCGGCAATACTCAGGCAGAATCAAAAATCGCATTCGCTGCAGCAGCAAAACATGTTCCCGAAGTCGCAGCCCATTTGTTACCAGCCGATCAATGCAGTCTTGCCAAACTTAACCAGGCGCTCAGCCAACTCACACGCGTGGCAGCCAAACACCGTGAACGACTTATCGAAGCGTGTGCTGCTGCGATATGTGCTGATCGAGAAGTGAGAGTTCGAGAAGTTGAATTGCTACGCGGTATTTCCGACATACTCAACTGCCCGATGCCACCCCTGCTGGCAGGGCAACCCATTGCGTCGTGAAAAAGGAATACCACGTGACACCAACCAAGAATACATCACTTGACACGCTTCAGAAGCGTAGCAAACTCTTAAAAAAGGTACGCGAGTTTTTCTGGCAAGAAAATTTTCAAGAAGTAGAAACTCCCCTGCTGGCAGACGAAATAATACCCGAACTGCACATCGATCCCGTTTGTATTCCTGACAATGACGTTCCCCAGTGGTTGCAGGCTTCTCCCGAATTGCACATGAAGCGTCTACTGGCCCAGGGCATGCAATCCATCTTTCAGGTCACTCGTTCATTTCGTGGTCAAGAACGCGGAACTTTGCACAATCCAGAATTTACGATCCTTGAATGGTACCGGATTGGAGATAGTTTCCAGGCAGGGATGGATTTGCTCGATCGCTTGTGTCAATACGCCGCTGGTAGCCCACCTGCCAAACGCACGAGTTATGCCGAGGCCTTTCAAGAATACATTGGACTTTGTCCTCACACTGCCACGGCCCAAGAACTGGCTCACAAAACGGCATCTCTGAATATTGAGTTGCCTTTCGATTCCGGATTAGAAGATCGCGATGAATGGCTGAATTACCTATTGGTTAAGAAGATCGAACCTCATCTGGGATGCGATGGTCCCGAAATATTGTACGACTACCCGGCCAGTCAGGCAGCCCTGGCCAAGGTCACCCAACGAGATCAAGGATGGCAAATCGCCGAACGTTTTGAGATGTATTGGAAAAGTGTAGAACTGGCCAATGGCTACCACGAACTCACCGACCCTGGGGAACTTCGTAAACGATTGACCAAAGTCAACAAACGCCGATTGGCGGAGGGACGGAGTGCCCTGCCCCTGCCCGAATCTTTGCTTTCCGCCATGCAATCAGGACTCCCTGCTTGCGCAGGTTGCGCGATGGGATTCGATAGGTTGGCTTTAGTCGCACTCGGCGAAACGACACTCGCTGCGATCCGCCCCTTTTTAAATGATTGAGTAAAATTGCTTCATCCTGTTTAAACTTTTTTCAAACTGTTTAAGATCATCGTGGACCGGAACTCCCCACTCCGTTTCATGGCATTGGATGTACAGCGCATTGCTAGACAAACACCATGCATAGCGATTTTTATCGGTGCTACTCATTCAACTTTCCGCTCATAGACCTGGTAGGTATGCGGAAAATCGTTCTTATCATCTGCCGGATGCTTCTCCTCTTCGAGCAATTTCCAGGCTGTCCAATTGACCTGTGGGAAAAAGGCATCGCCTTGCACTTTTGCGTGGACACGTGTTAGCAGCAACCGATCTGCACGAGGTAATAACATTTCATAAATGCCTGCACCACCTATCACAAACACTTCGGGTGTCTCTACTGGCGTCGAGTGCGCCAGAGACATGGCTTCGTCAAGGTTTAAGGCGGTAGGTACTTCTTGAAAGCCCGTTGCATAGTCCGCCTGATGCGAAATAACTATCGAGATCCGCCCTGGTAAAGGTCGGCCAATCGATTCCCAAGTCTTTCGTCCCATCAGCATCGTGTGGCCCATTGTCAGGCGTTTGAAACGCCTTAAATCCGTTGATAAGTGCCAGGGCAAATCACCCTGGTATCCAATCACGTTATTTTCGGCGACAGCAACGATGAGGGAGAGAGGCATCAGATATTTTTCTGACTTCGTGAAACTAGATTGCCAATATGATTATGACTTTCAAATTGCCACCGGCGCTCGAATGTGTGGGTGGGGGTCATAATCGATTAGAGAAAAATCTTCGTAATGGAACGCAAAAATATCCTTTCTATCTGGATTGATTTGCATTGTGGGTAAGTGTCGTGGTTCACGCTCGATTTGCAAACTTGCCTGCTCCAGATGATTGTCGTACAAGTGCGCATCACCCAACGTGTGGATAAACTCACCAGGCTCCAGGCCAGTCACCTGCGCAATCATTCTTGTCAGTAGGGCATACGAAGCTATGTTGAATGGAACACCCAAAAAAACGTCCGCACTACGTTGGTACAATTGGCAAGAAAGCCGCCCCTCCGCAACATAAAACTGGAACATCAAATGACATGGTGGCAGCGCCATCCGATGCAAATCCGCCACATTCCAGGCACTGACAATCAAGCGTCGTGAATCCGGATTGTTTCGTATGGCATCCACAACCTCTTTGATTTGATCGATCGTACGACCGTCAGGAGTGTCCCAAGAGCGCCATTGTTTTCCATAAACGGGCCCGAGTTCTCCAGATTCGTCAGCCCATTCGTCCCAAATACTGACGCGGTTGTCTTGCAAAAACTTTACATTCGTCTCACCACGAAGAAACCAGAGCAACTCGTAAACGATCGAACGCAGATGCAACTTCTTGGTTGTTAGCAGAGGAAATCCTTCGGCCAGGTTAAACCGCATCTGATAACCAAAAACGCTACGTGTCCCCGTACCAGTCCGGTCCGACTTTTGCGTTCCTTGCTTGAGGACATGGGTGAGGAGATCAAGATACTGACGCATGAAAATTGTCCCTTCGCGTTTTCATGCCTTTCGCAGAAACGCCTTGACTCGCCACATGGGAGCCATTTTTTTATTCTAAGTGTTGTTTCCCACGTAATTGCAAGAAAACAAAAGTCCGACGCTGCGCATAAAACGTGCGCCTACCAACCTATTTTTATGATTTCTCCGCCATCAACTCTTCTACAACATTGGCCAATAGGGCTGGATTGTCTTGTTGGCGAAGGTGCTCTATCCGTTTGGGACCAATACCGAGCTTTTCCAGGGCAGAAACTGCCTGTTTCCACTTCGTTTCACGCGCTTTGCCCTCCGCCAGGTAAAGATCTGTCACCAGTTCACCCAACCGCTGGAGGGAGATCGCTCCACGATTATCGTAGTAATTCTTAATGGCTTTCTGCTGGTACTTGGAATAGCCTTTGTCCATTTCACTCTCTTCTAGCAGGGGATCTGGGTGTTTCAGGGCTGAAAAGCATTGTTTTAACGGGGGTCCTCCCACGGCACAATACTTGAGAATCTCTAGCCTGGATATTTCATACGTTTCGTCGCGAGGTGGCCTAAGTCATTTCCTGGCAAGGCATGCGAGGCTTGCAACCGGAAGCGTGTATGTGACACGTTGAGGATTGCAAGCTGAAGTATAACGCAGTCAGGAAAGGACTTAGGCTGCCGGAGCAGGAACGGATGAAATATCGAGGCTAGAGACACCAGAGCTCGGCAGAAAGCGGGATTCTCAGGCGTAGGTTTCTGCTAGGGCCCCCACTTTTAGGTTTCCACTTTTCGCCAAACGGTAGGCGCGGTAGATTATCCTACTCGGTCGGAGATCTCAGCGGTAGCTGCGAGACCCAAAAGCAAACAAAAGGCCCCAACTGCCGTATTCCTGCTGCTGTATCCGAAGGGCAAACCGATTTACACAGATACTTACGAAAGTGCTAGACAGATGCCGGTCGTCAAATTTATCAACGAGAAAAAAGAAATCGAAGTTCCTGAAGGTGCAAACTTGCGGAAAGAAGCCATCAAGGCTGGCATCAACACGCACCAAGGCCTTAATGGACTCGGCGCTGGACTCAATCAGATCATCAATTGCCATGGCTTAGCACAGTGCGGTACCTGTCGAGTGCAGATAGTTCGTGGCATGGAAAATGCCAGTAAAATGGGGCTGGTTGAAAAAACTCGATTTCGTGTCCCCGTTCCTACACCTGTGACCCCTGGTGGTGTCGATCCCGTTCCTTGCCTGGCATTTGTTGGTAATGAGTCAACGATGCGACTCGCTTGCCAGGTTACTGTTCATGGAGATATGGAAGTTGAAACGGGTCCCGAACTGAATCTGTTTGGCGAAAACTTTTTTAGTTGAGTTTGAGTCTGTCGAATTCCAGTCATCGGCGCATGCCAACAGATCTCTCATGAAACAAGTAATCGCCATTGTCAAGCCATTTTTGGCCGAAAAGATTCTTGAAAGCTTGCGCCGTGCTCCACTCGAAGCGGTCGAGGTTTGTGAAGTCAAAGGGATGGGGCGGCAGAAAAGCTATCTGGATCAGTATACCGACAACGAATACCAGTTGGCATTTCTTCCCAAGGTGCAAATCACAGCTTGGGTCGATGATTCGCGTGCCGAGGAAATCATCCGAAAACTGGTTGAAGTTGCCCGTACGGGTCGCATGGGGGATGGCAAGATTTTTGTCCTTTCGGAAGATTCTCACGAAGCTCTCTTAGCCCCCGCCGAAGAGTAGCTCCTCAAATCGAGTTTCAAAACACTACTTTCCCCATAGGTGGAGGCCTGGTCCCTTGCCGGGTACACGTGCCCTATCACCGAACCCAGGATTGTTGGGGAGATTCTCAGCCTACCTCTGGTAAAACCTGCAAAATCTAGGCTATTTCTCCAGGTTTCCTGCCCTTTCGGACTTGCCATGCCTGTCAAGCTGAGGACAATACGTACTCTGTTCAGCCACATTTACAAACTCATGGTCTGGGCAGGACGTGCCACTGGAGGGTACGCCGCATAGGCCATAACTCCAACTGTTTTTTACAACCCGTTAAATGAAGAAGGATTAAAAATGGCAAAGAAAAAAGCAGCATCCGCAAAAAAGGCGATGACCAAGTCTGAAATTCTAACCTCACTATCCGAGTCGAGTGGTTTCACCAAAAAAGAAGTTGCTGGTCTGCTTGAGGACCTGGGAGCACTCATTGGTAAGAACCTCAAGAAGAGCGGTCCTGGAATCTTTAACATTCCTGGTCTGATGAAAGTTAAATGTGTCCGCAAACCTGCTACGAAAGCGCGTAAGGGAATCAATCCCTTCACCAAAGAAGAGACAATCTTCAAGGCCAAACCAGCAAGAAACGTTGTTAAGATTTTACCCCTCAAGGGGCTTAAAGACATGGTCTGATTTATTGGTAGACCTTAGAATCCTAAAACCCTCCAACTGTCTTTACAGTCGGAGGGTTTTTTTGCGCTACGCTCATGCTTTTTCAGCAATGTCAAACACTTTCAAGAACGTCTCACGTACTTCGCGAAAAATCTTTGCAACTTCTTGACTCAACTTCTCGGAATCTCCATATCCCAACAGAAAAGCAAGCTTTGACTGCTCCTTCGGATTATCAGGGTATTCGTGCCGACCACTTGAATCCATTAAGCGAATACGAGCTTCCGTGCTTCGTTGAAAACGATAGGCTCTGCGCAGAAATTCGGCGTCGGAAGTCGATAAGATACTCGCTTGCTCTAGTGCGGATAGACCGGTAAGCGTCCCATGAACTCTGATTTCGGGGAGCGACTGACCATGTTTGAGCTGCAACATTTGTACGATGAATTCCGTATCCATCGTACCACCCGCGGTTCGTTTAAGATTTCTGGGCGAAGCCGTCTCTTCAAGCTTTAGCCGCATATTACGAATTTCAGTGGCAAAGCTTGACTGCCATGGTTTGCAATAGGTTGCCTCAACAACGGCTTGCATGGACCGCTCACGAACGGCTGGTGACCCTGTGATCACACGCGCTTTGCAAAGCGATTGTCTTTCCCATAGCTGTCCACCGCCTGACCGAAAGTAACGTACAAACTCATCGAGCGAGACCGCCAAAGCCCCACTACGTCCTGTTGGCCGCAACCTTGGGTCAACCTCATACAGTTGGCCATACGGACCGAAGTGGTTCGCACGTTTGATAATCCTTTGACCTAGTTCACTAAAAAAATGGCTGTTCGTCGTCGAACCATGACGTCCACGATGCTGCCGTGGTATCGTATTGCCTTCACTTTCGTAAAGAAAAACCAGATCCAAATCACTGTGGTAATTTGGTTCACGTCCTCCCAGTTTTCCTAAAGCAAGCACTATAAATTCACAAGGATGGCCAACATGGTCGGGGCCCACTTGCCAGGGTGCAAGAGCGACGCGATCTTCTGGGTTCTCGGGCAAATCACCTATTCGTGGTTCACCCAACTTATCCATCAGCTGTTCACTTTCGCTGAAGATAATCTGCTTGAGCAATACTTCCGCAATATCTGAAAGTTCAGCATGCGTTGCTTCAATATCATCCTTACCTAGGATGTCCCGCACGCCAACTCGTAAATGCTGCGCAGATTTAAAACTATGTAGAATTGGCTCCAAGTTCTCTGCTCCACGTGTTAACTCTCCAAGAGATTCTTCGAGTGTCTCTGCATCAGGCAAGTGTCGAATAAGCAAACTATCAAGCAACTCGTCAATCATGCCCGGATTGCTGGTTAAAATGCTCGACAAGTAGGGACATGCAGCACAGAGTGTCACGTATAAATTCAGAGTCGGATGATTCGTACTACACAGTTCCCAAAGGGCTGCCTTTCCACCTAGCGAATCACTAACCCGACTTAGCGTCACAAGTGTCGCATCTGGGTCAGGTGTTTGCGCTATCGCTGCCAATAAACGTGGCGCAATCGAAGCCAAAAACAACCTGCATCTGCGTGTGGATAGAAATGGAATACGCTCTTCAGCCAAGGTCATTAAATTCCGGTATGCAGCTTGAGGGTCAGCAAAGGCATAGCGACTCAAAACCTTTTCGATAGTATCTGGCTTGGGAGCCGGATCATTGACCAGATCAATTTCGGGTTCGGATTCTAAATCATCACCGAATGCGTCATGCATCAGATGCTCTAATATCCCACGATTTACAGACGTACGCCGTTCGTAGTCTTCCTGAAAAGCGGCAAGAGCCGAAGTCGAATCCGTCTCGACAAACCCCATTCGCCTGGCCACCTTTGTCAATTCGGCTTCTGACTTGGGAAGATCATGAGTTTGTAGATCGTTCATGATTTGTAGTCGGTGCTCCAAGTTGCGCAAAAAACAATAATTCTCTTCGAGCAGACTACGTTCTTGATGTGTTAAGACTCCTGCATTTTCAAGTTTTTCGATCGCTTCCAGGGTATTGCCAGTACGTACACTCGCTTCCACACCGCCATTCAACAACTGCAAGAATTGAAGTACAAATTCGATATCTCGAATGCCTCCATGGCCTGTCTTCACATCACTATCTTCGGTACCTGCCGCGCTCGATCGTTTTTCGATACGCCGCTTGAGCCCCTTGATACCCGTAATGTCTGCCAACGACAAATGACGTCGATAAACCCAGGATTCTAACCGCGTCAAATAGTCTTGTCCCAACTGGAGCGCACCAGCAATAGGCCGTGCCTTGATATATGCCTGACGCTCCCATGTGCGCCCGCGCAGGTCGTAGTAGGCCAGCGCGCTGTCCACACGTGAGCAGAGAGCCCCTTGCCCGCCGTCTGGCCGCAATCGCATGTCCACCCGGTAGGCAATTCCAAGATCCGTGTTTTCGGAAAGCAATTGAATCAACAATTGCGCAACGCGATTTACATACTCCTGTGGTTGGACATCGCTCCATCCGTCATCACCAACCTGCCAGAGAAAGACCAGGTCGATATCGCTCGAATAATTAAGCTCCAATCCCCCCAGTTTCCCTAAGGCGATCACCACAAAATAAGGAACTGCAAAATTTTTGCCATTCACACGGTAATATTTTTCGACCACTTTACGCTGTGCAAAATTTAATGCTGATTCGACAATCGCATCGGCCACATACGAAATCTGACGAGCCGTTTGTGAAACGGGAACTTGTTGCACAATATCCCCATAGGCAATTCGTAGCGTCTCTCGTCGCTTAAAACGGCGTAGTGCTGCCAGGACATCTTGTAAATTGCTGAGACTAGAAACTTCGTTCAGCAACTCCTCGACGAGTACTTCTCGTGCTACCGGCCGGCCTTCGGTCATTCGTAGCAGGTCATAACTCGCAGGATCTGTACAAAGCTGATCGCTGAACTTCTGACTGCAATTAAGCATCCGCAGTAAGTTTGGAAGCGAATACGTATCACGCTCAAACAAGGCTACCGTCGACAGGGGACTACGTGAAGCAAGAATATATCGCTCAAGATTGTTAAGCGCCATATCGGGGTCCGCTAAGAGCGGACCCGTTTCAGAAAACTGTTCGCATACAGTCTTTAGAAGATCAAGGGGCACACCACTTTGAGCGATACGTTGCAGGTTTGCGTGTGCTGTCCGCAAATCGGTTAAACCCGTTGCTGCCAACCATGGCTTTGCTTCATCCAGAGAATCAAGCCAAGAGTGAATATTTTCAATCTGCATTGCGGCTACTTAGTAATTGCAAAAACTTCGGGTCCTACGTGCTGGGTTACTACCGTACCAAATAATGTGTGTGCATTTGCATCGTATACCGTGATAGGCAGTGTCTGTCCTATTTGACGACGATTTCCGTCGAATACTACAATCCGATCACACATCGTCCGCCCAGTGAGTTGGACTTGCTCGCCGGACTCTTCTTGACGGACACTAGCTTTGCTGGGCCCTTCTACCAATACCTCCACATCGCGTCCTAAAAACATTTGGTTGTCCTCTTCACTAATTTTGTTCTGCAATGCCAACAATTCGTTGTTGCGTCTTTTTTTAACTTCTTCGTCTACATCATCCGGATATAGCTCCGCCCCCTTGGTCCCTGGGCGCTCACTGTACTTGAAGATAAAACTGTTTTTGAAACGCTGCTGACGTACTATGTCGATGGACTGCTGAAAATCGTCTTCTGTCTCGCCACTAAAACCAACTATAAAATCACTTGTGACAGCAGCGTTGGGTATCCACTCACGAATGCGGCACATCATCTCCAAGTAATCTTCCACGGTGTAGCCTCGCTTCATCCGCTCTAGCATTCGATTCGATCCAGATTGGATCGGCACATGCAAGTACTTGGCGCACTTTGGCAGGTCTCTTACAGCCGCCAACAGATCCTCGGTCATATCCTTCGGATAATTCGTGACAAACTTGATCCGCTCAATACCTGCAATTTCATGCAATGCGTAGAGTAAATCGCTCATCCGTGTTTCTTTTTGGGTAGCCTCGACACGATTATCTCGAAAACGATAACTGTTTACGGTCTGGCCAAGCAGGACAATCTCCTTACATCCCTCATCAGCCAACTGCTTGGCCTCCATCAAAATCTGCTCAGGAGGCCTGCTTTGCTCCGGACCACGAACACTAGGAACGATGCAGTAGGTGCAAAACTTGTCGCAACCTATTTGGATCCGAATATAAGCCTGATAGGGCGTTGGTCGCATCGCAGGGTCTCGCAACGGATCAAAGCTCTCATGACTCCGCTCCACGTGATCACGCGACCCTTCTTTGCGGCCCAAACTAACTTCCATGCGTTGTTCGCCACCAGCAGAGATCTCCTCAATCAAATCGGGAACCTGATGCAATTGGCCTGGTCCTACAATCAAATCCACATAGGGTGCCCGTTCGAATATTTGCCGTTGATCTTTTTGAGCCATGCAGCCCAAAACCCCGATAATCTTTTCTGGATGACCCTGTTTCACATTTTTCAGCCTACCCAATGCGCTATAAATCTTGTCCTCTGCATGTTGACGCACGCTGCACGTATTAAACAGTATCGTATCCGCATCCTCCGTGTTGTCAGTCAGCACATAATTTCGCTTGCGCAGGCTAGCCACAACTAGCTCACTATCGAGCACATTCATCTGACAACCGACGGTTTCAATATAAAGCTTCTTCATCCTTATCCAATCAAAATACGTTTCTATACCTTTGGTACCGATGGTCCCATTGTAGTGCTAATAGTCTAATTGTATGTGTGCGCACCCACTCAAACTTTTACGCCACGTCACGATCTTCAGCCTCAGCCGCTTTTTGAGCTGCTTGCTTTTTTTGGCATGCTGCCCTTCCAGCTGACTTCGAACCTGATCCACCAATTGATTCCGCCGAACAGCCATCAACCGCACCAAGACCATCACACCCACATAGCCGGCACCCATAAGAATCAATACGTCCCAGCGATCCATGCTACTTCTCCACAATGGATTCGGATTCTATTCACCCCATATCGACCCGCCGCAAGCAGGCGGCCGTTCAACACAAACTGCCGTCACCAGCAAGGCCGTTACGCAAATTCAGGCCCAGCGCACGAAGCACCCTATGATACAACACGGCAACCCCGTCCTGCGAGGCGAAAAACCCAAGCTATCATTGCCAAGATTTTAGATTACGCCTGCCCAAAGGGCGAATGAGGCCGGACTTCCATGCGTTGTTGAAGCACCGATCGCACTTTGCGCCTCATCCACCAACCCACACGGGTTCCTCGTAAATCCAGCGTTTCGAGTCCCAGAATCGAATCCACGATCCAGGTTGCATCCTTGCCAACAGGGGTCCCAGACAAATCGATGTGGAGCAACTGCTGAAAAGCTTCCAGTTCAAGCACCGCAGCATCCGAGATTTTGCAGTTGGGCAATTCCAACCGTGTCAAACTACCCAATTCTGATTGCTGTTCTACCATGTAACGGATCATTTCTTCTGCCTGAGTCGATCCTTCCAGCCGGATGCTAATGACGTTCTCAGTTAATTGCGCAAAATCTCCGAATGATTTTTTTAACCAGTCAATCGCATCGCTCGTTACTTCAGCACCGAATTGCTCCAAACGTTCAATCATTTCTTGGGTGCCCAGATAGCTGGTCATTTGATTGGCAATCCAGCCACGCCGGTCGCTGCGAAAATCAAGATATTTTTTTGCTTGCTCAAATGCTTTCTGCAATGCATCAAACTCTTCTGGCGAACCTCCTCGATCGGGATGCAATTCCTTGGCCCTAACCAAATAGGCCGCTTTCACATCCTCCAGAGCATAGGGTGGCGCCAATCCTAAAAGCACCATAAAGTCAGGTCGGCTTTCAGACGATTTATCGGATCGAGAAGACGTCATCTGAGGTTCTCCATATATTTGGGCTGATGCGCATTTTATAGTTTTTTAGTCCCACAAAGAACCTGCCTCACCGTATTTTTTCTCGCCCTACAACAAGAATAATCGCAAGTACCAAGCATATTCTTGTCCAACAATCTTGGTTTGCTAACGAACGAAATCCTCAGACCTCCCTTGGTTGGACTTTCCACGAAACTGACCGCATAACCCTCAGGGTCGGTATAGTCGAAACTTGGTGATTTTCATTCTTCTCTTGCAAGACATTGTCCTGCAAAAAACTATTTTTCTTAATTACCTCACCACAAATCAATATGGCAAAGTCTAATAAGGGCAGTTGATATGGCCTGGATAGTATCCTTGTCATTCGTAGTGCTGATATGGTTGGCAGCCTACGATGTGACGCAACGAAAGCATTCAATTCTACGCATCTTTCCGATTGTTGGACACTTTCGGTATTGGCTCGAATATATTGGCCCAGAGCCAGGCAGTATATCGTTGCCAGTGACAATGAAGAACGTCCGTTTAGCCGCGATCAGCGACGCTGGGTATATGCCTCTTCCAAAAAGCAAAACAATTACTTTGGATTTGGCACAAGCATCGATACCGAACAGCAGGCTAGCCATTTAGTTGTCAAACACAGCGGTTGCCATTTCAGCCAATCGTCTTGTGGGGTTTCGTAAAGCTCAAACTGCTGGCCCGTCGCAGCTTGGCGCCCCAGGTGGTCAGGAGTTGCAAAGGCAACACCACCCGAAGCAATGGTAGGCAGCGTATCCGCATCCAGCTCGATGCCACTGAAACCAATACTTATATCCAAACCACTATTGCTCCAGAATTTTGTATCTTCGCAGATCAACTTATGGTATTTGGGTTCTATAAACGCACAGGCCTCAACGGTCACTGAATCGTTGGACAATCCGACTGTAAGTATGTGGCCCACAACTACGCCGCGATAGCTGACTGTAGATCCACTTTGCAAACCAAAACGGTCACTGGCCTCCAGGATGATTTCTAATCCTTCCGACCTATTATCGACTGGAGCAAAAGCGGCTTCCAAGCCATAAAACAAACGACTTGCAGGTGCGGCAACGGGACCCGGCAGCACTCCTACGTAGCGACCACCAACCAACGTATCAAGCCCCCTTACTTGCCCAATACTAATATCTGGCCGTTCTATCCAAAATCGGGTTCCATCTCGTGCCAGGTCTGCCGACGCCTCAGTCAATTCGATCCGCACAGTAACGCCATCGAGCTGTTCATTCAGGAGAACTTCTTTGACTTCGCCAACATCGATACCTCGGTAGCGGACTGCATCGCCAGGCTGCAAGCCATGTCCTGCAGAAAAACAAACTTCAATCTGCGGCCCCTTTGCGCACAGCTGCAAAAACACCAGCACGGCAGCCAGGACAAAAGCCCAAGCGGCAGGTCCAAAACTAAAATGCACCATGCTGCCAAGCTTGACGAGCATCACCATAAAAGCGAGTAGCATGACATCCATCATGCTCCACTTACCAACAAATTCCATCATTCGGTAAGTGAATACCTTATGCTGGTTTTTCATCAGACCGAGCAGACTGATTTCTAATAGCAATAGAATTTTGACGAGCGGAAAAATAATCGAGAACAACAATACCACGATGCCTACAAACTAATCTCCTTCTCGAAGCAATTCGATCGTACCTATCAACAAACTGGATTCGTGATGTTTACCAAATTTGTCGATGTGCAAAATGGGCAGTAAAATCGCTGGCCAAAAGAGAACAAATGCGGCCATCGCCGCAGCAGCCGTACGGCTGGCCATGTGTGTAGAAAGCTGTGTGATGCTTGATCCACAGCGAGTGCAGACCGCCACCTGTTCCGCCAACATCTTCGGCAAACGATGGATCTGCCAACAACAGTGACAGGCTTTTAATTTCATATAAAGTCGTGAACGAACACGTAACAGTACCTATTCTATTCACCCTTGAGAACACAAATACATCTACTGGAATACGCTCCACAAAACAGGATGGGTTCCATTTTTAAACCAATTTCTGGCCAACTCGAATTGAGTTGCCCCGCAAGAATTCTTCGGCGGACATGGCCCGCTTACCGGCGGGCTGGACTTGCAGTAAACAAAGGGCCCCTTGACCCGTTGCTACCAGGAACTGACTCTCGACAGAAATCACGGTTCCTGGCAGCGTCTCGGTTGAAAAATGGGTATCCTTCACAAGGGCTCGATGGATGATCAAACGGACGGGTTCCCCTTCGGATCGCTGCCAGTTTGTGAATGCTCGTGGCCATGGCTGGAGGGCGCGAATCTGGTTTTTGATTTCTTGCGCGGGGCGTTTCCAATCAATTTGGCCATGCTCTTTGCTCAGTCGTGGGGCCTTGGTGACCTGGCTTTTGTCCTGCATGACCGAATTGGCAATACCCTCCTCCAGTTGGTCGACAACTTGAGTCACCAGCTCCGCACCCAACTCAGCCATGCGGGCCTCCAACTCGCCAGCCGTTTCGTCGCCCGATATGGAAATTCGTTGAATACCAAGACAGGGTCCGGCATCAAGACCTGGTGTCATCTGGATAATGGTATTGCCCGTTTCTACATCACCATTCCAAACTGCCCATTGCACCGGTGCGGCACCACGGTATTTGGGCAATAACGAGCCATGAAGATTGATCCCGCCCAGCCGTGTGACCGCCAAAGTGTCGGATTTGAGGATTTCGCCGTAATCACAAACCAAAAGCAAATCAGCCTGCATTGCCGAAAGCTTCTCGCGTGACGCATCGCAATTGACCGTATTCGGTGTCCAGGTTTCGATACCCACTTCGCTTGCAGCAATCGTCACTGGAGAATCAGGCGCACGTCGTCCTCGCGGTGGCCGCGAGATCGCACAAAGAATCTCGTGCTGCGAAGCTTGAATTGCTCGCAACGATGGTACAGCAAACGGGCCCGTCCCCAGAAGTATTATTTGCATTGCTGAGTTTCACCTGGCAGGCGATGCCATGGATAATGCCGTTGATCCCCAAACCCACCTGTTTCTTGCTGTTATTCTGATACCAAAAGAAATGCTTTGCTTTCGGGAACCCTCACCCTAAGTCCTAAGTTTTTCGAGTTCCAACAAACGAGTCGAAATCGCCTCATCATTGGGCAATTCGCCAACTTCACGACGGCTTTGAAAATCTAATTCGAATTCTTCAAGCTCCTCCCGCAAATCCGCAAGCTGAGCAGGAGACAGTCGGTCGATAAAAAGTGTGCCATCAAGATGGTCCGTTTCGTGCTGTACAATGCGTGCAAAAAAACCGTCAAGTTCTCCCACAAAGGACTCGCCCTTGAGATTGTAAGCTTCAATGGTAATTTTTTCTTTGCGAATAACTGGGCCAAGTAAACCAGGAATGCTCAAGCAGCCCTCCTCTCCTTCGGCATGGCCCTTGCCTCCCCGCAGCACCGGATTGATAAACACATGCTCGGCTTCTTTGTTTTCGGGATCGCCAGATGGATTGGCCACAAAGAGGCGGTACGGCAAATCCACCTGATTCGCAGCCAGGCCAACACCCTCGTGTCGATACATCAACGCGAACATCTGTGCGATCATATCCTTCAACTCAGCATCGACACGCTTTACTGGTTTAGAAACGTGCCGTAGCGTAGGGTGCGGATAGTGGATTATTTTTAGTTCCAAAATAGAACCTGCTCTCCAACGGAATAAATACTTGATGCATCCGTATGATACGATACTCGAATGGTACGCGAACAGTACTGGTGGGACCGATTGTCGTAGAATAATCTGTGTACCGCAAAAATTTACTGATCTGACACGAGCCCCGATAACTAGATTGAGAGCCTTCCAAGAACTCTGTTGGGAACACCTTTTGTGGCGATTGCAAGGCTGGAATGGCTTGGAGGCGCATTCCCGCTCTTACGGGGGTATCTAGGGCTACAAAGGCAATACTGAGGGCCACGAAGCGAGCTAAACAGCATCGACAAACATCATTCCAAATGTACGTAGCTGGAGGTGGAATGACTCTATAGCTTGCTCGCCTGCTTCATCCACTCCTGTCGCGGACCACGCAGAATCACATGACCAGCAGATTCACACAGCCCATCTAGCCTGTCCGGGCTAGCGCTGTGTCGGATACCAGGGTCCACGAACATAGTGCACCCCAAACTTTTCCATGTTATTCGGCCATTGGGGTGTGTTACGAAAACCCGCGCCGAAGGGTCCAGGGCCAGGATAGTCACGACCAAATTGATGATCGATGCGACGAAAATGCGTACTCGGCGCTCCCCAGCTCCAATTGGTTTGTAGCTGTGCTGTGGGTGGAACGACCAGAGCAACAGGTTGGCCATAGGTTGAATTGGAGTAATTCGCATGCCACTTGTACTGTTGTGCTCGGCGCAAAGGTCGTAAGTAACCGGCTTCGGCGTTGGCAACCGTTTCAAGAGTCATCGAGACGAACATTGTCGCTGCAATTGCGAGGTAAGCATTTTTGAACACAGTAACTATTCCTTGTCACAACTGGGTACTACGAATAAACAGGAGGCACAAATTGCAAAATTCAATAGCGATAGTTCAAATTATGGAACACGTCCTGCAAACGTAACCCGAACGTTCGATAACGCACCTTGGACCGGTTCCATCCAGAACCAGGGACGTGAGCGTAATGGGACCTTGTATGCTTATACATATACTCGTGGGGCATCAGAGGTTGGTAGCTTGTGTAGGTATGCCCTACATGAGCTGGCACAGGCTGGGGCGAAATATACATCTGGGCAGCCGTACCACAAGGATGGGGTCCCACCTGATAGTTCGCAAAAAGATCGTTTTTATCTTGATAACTAATGATGCGTTTCCTACGACCTTCGCTATCGCCTGCACAAGCTGTCAGACTGATCTGCCAGGCTGAAACTACCAGACACACAACGAGACTGGTATGAAAAAAACGGGTCGACATAAATTGCCTCCTTGCAATTCCCACGGTGGGCTCGGGGACATCCATGCGGTATCCGGTCCATTTACCGGAAAAGTCTCCACACGTTTGCCTCCGCGTGGGAGGTTGGATTTCTGAGCTCAACAGGTAGGTGGCCGGTTGGGCCTGGGTCGAGCTACGGGGGTCTATCCTAGGGTTTCGACCATGTTGGGTCCTAACGATGAGTTTTATGTAAGGACGATAGAGGTAATGTGTTTTGTACCAAGCGGCCCCCGGATTTTCTTACCTACAGGCCCCAACGCGCAGTATGCATCAGCCAGGTATTCGCAGTAGCGGGTGAAATATGCGGGCTCAAGAGGTTTCTAGCCTGCCCTGGGTAGATAGGAAAAATGTCGCTATAATCCGCACAATCATTCTAGTTTTACATCCCTCCCCCTTGGATTAGTGCAATCGGAGACGCCCCCTTGGCGACCGCAAAGCGTAAAAAAAAGAAGCCTGCCAGAACGAAAGCAGCACCTAAAAAGGTCAAGAAAAAGAAAAAACGACCGGCCTCTCGGAGCAAACCATCAACCAATGGCTCCGTACCGTCCAAACGACGGACCACTGCCAAGGCCATGGCCGCCAGCCAGCGCGATATTTCGGTTAGTGAATTCTTTGCCAAGAATCGCCATCTACTGGGATTCGACAATCCGCGCAAAGCTCTCCTGACGACGGTAAAGGAAGCAGTCGACAATTCACTGGATGCCTGTGAAGAGGCCGGGATACTGCCGGAGATTTGGGTACACATTGAGCAGACAAAGGGTGACCGATACAAAGTCAGCATTCAGGATAATGGTCCAGGCATTCTCAAAAAGCAGATTCCCCTCATTTTTGGAAAGCTGCTTTATGGTTCCAAGTTCCATCGATTAAGACAAAGTCGCGGCCAACAGGGAATTGGTATTAGTGCTGCAGGCATGTATGGCGTGCAAACGACTGGCAAACCGGTAAAAATTATCTCGAAAGTTTCGGTACGCAAACCGGCCCACTACTACGAAATCCAGATCGACACCAAAAAAAACCAGCCAAAAATTTTGAATGGCCGCGGAGATGGAGTCGACATCCCCCCCGGAGACAAAGGAACACAGTACATTAACAAGCATGGAATCGAGTGGGTCGATCAGTCGCATGGCACACGCGTCACAATTGAACTTCAAGCCAAGTTCATTCGAGGTCGTGGAAGCGTGGGAGAATATCTGGAACAAACGGCGATAGCCAATCCACATGTTGCTCTGCACTATATTGATGCGGATGACTATGAATACGAATACGAACGATCGGCCAAGTTGCTCCCACCCGAACCGAAAGAAATCAAACCGCATCCCTACGGGATCGAGTTGGGGCGTCTCGCCCAGATGATCGAAGAATCTGAGGCTGTGAGTACCAGCGAATTTTTTCGGACTCGATTTTCACGCGTGACCTCTCCAGTAGCCAAACGCATCTGTGACAGAGCAAAAGTCAGCACCCGAGCAAATGTCAGAAAACTTGATCGCTCCCATGCTGAAAAACTTTATCAATCTATCCAGCAGACTAAAATCAGCCCACCTGCCACGGATTGTATTTGTCCTATAGGTGAAGATTTGATTCTAAAGGGGCTGCACCAGGTGGTACCTGGTGAATTTTATGCTGCTGCCACTCGCCCACCGAGCGTATACCGTGGGAACCCATTTCAGATTGAAGTGGGACTTGCATACGGTGGCACGGCACCCACCCAAAATGTATCAGAAGAACTACTCCTAGAATTGCTTGAGGAGACAGACACGCGCACGATACGTCAGTTTTTAATTCACACATTCAACGGTCTGGGCAGCGAAGCTGCCGACAAGCTTGTGAAAGCGGCGTCGCTTAAAACGCGCCAAAATCCCAGCAAGCTGAAGCCGAAGGAACGACAAAACCTGTTCGTAGCGATGAAAAAAGTGAATGTGTCTGAAGGCCAACAGATGGAAGTGCTCCGCTACGCCAATCGTGTACCGCTCCAATTCCAGCAGTCCGCATGCGCTGTCACGCAAACTGTTTTGGGCACCAACTGGCGAGGCTATGGTCTAAGCCAATCGCGCGGGGCCATGCCCAAAGGGCCTGTCTCACTCATGGTACACATTGCCAGTGTCTGGGTTCCTTTTACGAGCGAATCAAAAGAAGCTATTGCCAACTATCCCGAAATTCAAAAAGAGATCCGCTTGGGTCTCCAGGCAGTAGGCCGCAAACTTGGCATGTATCTCCGTCGCCGCTTGAAAGTAAAGCAGCAGTCCGACCGGCGCGAAATATTTCTACGCTACCTCAAAGAAGTCTCCACAGCTGTTAGCGACATCAATGGCACCAAGCGGGACAGCCTTTACGAACAACTCGTGCGGGTCGCCAAAAAGCATACCTCCGAAGCCGATATGAAGCTCGATGACCGCGGCCGCCCCATTGATGATAAGCCGGAAGACCTCAACCTGGGCGACAATGTGCTCATTGTTGATCCAAGCACACATAAAGCAGCGATCAATCGCGTTGCTGTCGATGAAGAAGAATCGACAGAAGAGTAAACCGGACCACTTCAAGTGTCTAAGTAGAAACTGGCAAGCAGAAGCTTGCAACAACAATTCTCAACCTATCCACCATGTCACACGCTGACGTGAAATAACTTTTTAATTCTACGAGCAATTCAATGGCCAAAAAACGCGCCTCCACACCCACTCGCAAGCCCAAAGTCAAACTCACTCCCCGAGACAAAAAGACGATGGCCCGACTTACAGGTCTAGCCGATCGCGTGGTCAAGGCAGCATCTGCCCGTCGCGATCCAAGTGTCGATATCCCCTCACGCACTCTATCGAATATCCGATATAGCTCACGCAAGCGGATACTCGAGATGGGCAATAACAAAAATCGTCGGCAATTGTTTGATCTTTCGCAAGCGAAAGCCTACATGCGTACCATGCTGGTTGCGAGCGGATGCAAGCAATTACTTGACCAGGGCAAGTCGACTAGCTTGAGAGGTTTGTACTACATGCTCAAACATACGATCGAAGGAGCCAAAGAAAACACCTTTGATGAGCAGGGAGAGTGTGACACGATCATCGAAGACGTTGAAGTACTACTCGAATCCATTCGAGAAGAACTGCACCTCTATGCCGAAAACCGTGGGGCGATGGTCGGTAATATTACGATCACCGATCGAGGCGATACGATCAATTGTGCTCGGATGGGTTCGGGGGGATATGCAATTCCTTCGATTGTTGAGCCCGAAATCATTGAGCTTAGTCGCTCCAAATGTAAGGCCAAGTTTATTCTCCATGTCGAAAAAGGTACCGTGTGGCAACGATTTAACGAGGACAAGTTCTGGGAAAAGCACAACTGCATCCTCACACACGGTGCTGGCCAGCCCCCACGTGGTGTGCGACGATTACTGTATCGCATGCACAATGAACTTAAACTACCCGTCTATTGCGTGCTCGACAATGATCCCTGGGGCTACTATATCTACAGCGTACTCAAACAGGGTTCCATCAACTTGGCCTTTGAATCTCAACGCATGGCAATACCTGATGCAAAATACTTAGGCTTGCGGAGCATCGATTATGATCGTTGCGACCTATCCGATAGCGTGAAAATTTCGCTCAATGAAAATGACAAAAAACGTGCCAAACAGATTGCCAAATACCCCTGGTTTGAGAAAAAGCGCCCCTGGCAAACTGAAATTCAGCGAATGCTTAAAAACGACTTTAAGCTTGAGGTTGAGTCACTGATCTCTAAAGACATCAGCTATGTCACCGAGGTCTATGTTCCAGAACGCCTGAAAGCCAAAGATTGGCTTGACTGAATCGATCTAGGAACTAGCCCAATTCACGGATGTGGCTTATGAGACTTTTCAGACTCTATTAATTTTGCTGCGGGGCTATCCAGACGTCGACATCCTCCAAGGCAGCAGGCTCAATATTTCGGAGTTTGCTGGTAATTTTTATACTCAGACTGTTGTTTCGTTCATTGGATTCAGCAATCCTGTGTTCCGGATCAATTTTGGCAAGTGGGCGCACATCTCCATGAAGAAAAGCATGGAGTCGGAAACGTACTGACTGATTGACAAGCAATGGTGAAACTCGACCCTTCTGTGTCGCCACCAAAGCCTAATTGGTCAACACCATTCGGGTGTACGCACAACTGCTGCTGGAACCGTACGACGGCGTGTTACTGCAACCACTGGACGAGTGGCAGCCACAGCCACGCCTGCTGCCGCACCTGCTCGGCGCCTTTGCCTACGTCCAGCCTCAACTGGTTCGGCCAAAGATACGGCAACTGTAAACAACGCCAGGCAAGAAAGGGCTAAAACTCTCATTTCATTCTCCTGCTCACAAGGGAGCAAAACTGGATAAAAGCAGATAGCAAATCTGCCCGGATGGGGGATACATGGCCGCCGTTCAATGCTTCGCTTGACGACCGGCCTTTGGTTGTCACTAAAAGAATCGCAAAGCACTGGGGCTTGTTACACGGAAGACCGAAAAAATTTCAAAGCATGAGAACCCGTTTCGAAACCCCCATGTTTTACCTAGAGTGGCTCCGCGTCGGTTGAAGCTGAAGTGGATAAATAATGTGGATTCGGGGGGGGCTATCACAAGAAAACATGCATTCCCTCGCCTGCAATGAAATGTCCAATGACTAACGGAAGCAAATCTTGGGTAACAAATAAAGCTGCAATTCACACCAACATGTGGTCTTTGCCAAGACGCACATGCAGACTCACGCGCTACCTCTGTGAGAGAAATTGGGGCAACCTGCTAGGGCTGACCAATATAATCCCACAGCGCGTTGCCCAACACCAGCACGCCTAGCACGGTAGCTCCAATGCTGGTGATCGTTACTGCTCCGCTGGCAATATCTAAAGAATCGCGAATACTTTCGTTGTACTCACGTGTAATTGCGTGCGAAAGCCGTTCAATGGCCGTGTTAAGAAGTTCTGCACTCAGTCCTGCCATAACAGCGAGTGTAATGATGCACCATTCAATGCGTGTTACGCCCAAAAGCAATCCCGTGACAACCACGACAGCTGTTACACCAAAGTGAGCTATAAAACTTTTTTCTTGACTCACCGCAACATAAATTCCGCGCCCTGCTACTGCAAACTTCTTCAGCCAACCAGGCTGATGATCGGGTAGTTTTGTGAAATCCTCGTTCATCATTCCAATCCAAAGGCGCCAGCCGGAGGAACTTCAATACCTGTTGTGTTTGTTAGCCTCAGTTTTGGCAAGAAGCGAGGCTCGACCATTAGCTTGGCTCCCACATTATCTTTTCCTTCATCTACGTTAAAGCCTACTGTCACCAAAAGCGATTCCCCTATACGGGTAATAGAAAATGATTGGCCAATATTTCCTGCGTCGCTGAAGTCAACTGCAGTACCCGCAGTCGATATCCATTTGGGACTGAATCGATAGTTGTAGCTGGCTATAATTGCATTGCTTTTTATTGGACCATTGATGGAACGAACTCCCACATAGGCATTTCCTCGTGAAGGTCGGTTGAGGAGAACACCTGCTGAGAACATATGTAAACCGTCGCCAAAGAAGTCCGCTGCTCCGTCAGAAAGGATTGTAAACCGATCTCCCAAATGCCAGCGCGCATCGTAATCAAACAGGCCAAAATCCTGACCAAAATTATCACGGTCTTGATCAGGGAACCAGGTCACATTCGAATCAATCGTGAGCCAGTCCACGACATGCTGCTGGCCCGGCACCCCGCGTTTCGTCTGCCAACGATGACGCATTCCTGTACGCAACGTCATTAGGTCGTCAGCAATTTCCGTGGAGGGTGAGGTAACCCATCTCTGCAAACCACTACGTAAAGCATAGGTTGTGGGAAAGAACTTCGGATTCTTGATTGTAGGGGGTAAGGTTGCATCAAAGATGCGTCGGTTAAATTCTGTAATCGCGATATCATTGAGAGGATCGTAAAGGGGCAAATCCGTAAAATTCTGATTCGCATCGGCATAAGCAAATTCGACATCAAATACAACTTTGTGCGCCAAACCGTGCAGATTAAAGAGAGGACCATGAAAATCTGGAAATAAAGCCCAGAAAGGCACACTGGCGCGCACACCCGTGTGGACATACGCCCGCTGTAAATCACTTCCATCCAGGCCCTGGCCCCAATGGGCCAGCTCGCCCAGGGCAAATGGCACAACCTTCACAGGACCAACAGGCAGAGGGTAATCGATCTCCTGACGTGTTACCAGCCGTTCACCTTCCTGACCACTGCCGACTTCCCACGGTAAACCATCATCAAACTGTGCTGCCAGGATTGGATTGGTCGGAGTCGTAGCATTATTCAAATTGGCATAGGCAGCCTGAGAATGCTCGAACCAGGTAATCCGGTCACCGAAAAGTGACTGCCCCAGCCAGTAGTGGTCGACTCGTGGGAGCCATTGCGTTTCGGTGAAAAAATCGTTGACCTGTCCATTTGCTTCAAGAGATAGTGAGCGATTATCGATCAGTCGCTTTAAACGGAGACCCGTACGTGGATCTTTGTATTGGTCCCATTCCTGTTCGTAGTACTGTTCCAAAAAAGTGCGATCGCTAACCCAACCTGTTTCAGCCGTTATCTCCCAGCCATTTTGCAAACGTTGACGATGTCGCCCGAACATTCGAAAGCGATAGTCTTCTTCTGGGAGGATCATGCGGCGACCCAAGCCCAGGTTGTCGAACCCATCATCGCTGATTCCCCAAAAATCCCACAGTCCCGTAGTCGGTCCGACAAAATCAAAGAAATCTCCCCGGTTGTACTCAAAATCGGTACCATGTCCGAGACCTCGATCGCTTAAATAATCAAGACTTAAGCCCCAATCCGTTCCTTCCGGAGTATCTCGTATTCCGAATAGTTGGTACGCATCAAAGTCAACCAGGACTTGGGTTCCGAAAACATTATCGTTGCCGATTCGTAGTCCATCGATGAAAAATGAAGGCTTGCTCAAATCGGTGGCAATGGTAGGCCAGTAAAACACGGGAATACCACCAACATAAACTGTATTGCCACGACTTTCTGCCAATTGGCGATGATCAATCTCTGGTTCACCCGTGTATGGGTTGAATGATTGGGATTGGAAATCTTCAAAAGAGATCTCCCCCGCACCAAAGTGATAAGTTGGTTCTTCCATGCGGCTGGTAGTAACCCATGCGCTGGTTGCCGTAAAATGCGATGCGTCAAGTTGACGAATAGCTGCGGCTCGCAAACGTACCAAACCCTGGTATTCTAACTTTTCTGTCTTGGGTAGTGGTGTTAGTAATTCAGCATTCAGGATAATACCCACTTGGCGCCGTACATCGTAGAACATGCGATCGGCATACACGACTCGATCACCTTGTCTAAATTCTATGTTTCCCTCCATGTAGATTTCGAGTGGTGTATCCTGTGATTGCAGTGACTGTCCTACGACGCCCATTGCTCCACCGGCTGTCCAAACGACCGCCCTGTCTGTGCTGATGTCGATCGTGCCGATTGGGCCCAGAACTGTGGGAATGTTTGATGATGCTAGTCCTTCAACGAGCACACGAATACCACCTGATGCAACAACCACACGCTCACCATTGGGCAGTTGCCTCGAATCCAAATTAGGTGCAACATCACTGCGACCAAAAAACTGAATGCTCCGCATACCAGGTGGTAACTGCATCGTCCCGGCGGTAGTTCTGTCTCTTATACACATCTGACGCTGCCGACGATACTCCTTGTG
>CAWWCC010000002.1:0-46257 GCA_963935315.1 uncultured Planctomycetaceae bacterium
ACAAGGAGTATCGTCGGCAGCGTCAGATGTGTATAAGAGACAGGTTCCCACCGTCGAGCGGGGATTGCTCCCAGCTGATTTTTGCGCAATGGAGATCGAAGGGCTAAGGCCGCTGATGTGGTCAACATCCGGTTTCGGCATCTGACCCAGAAATTGGCGAGCGAAGGTCGAAAGGCTTTCTACATAACGCCGCTGCCCTTCTGCAAATAAGGTGTCAAATGCCAACGAACTCTTGCCGCTGCCCGAAACACCGGTAAGACAAATCAGTTGGTTACGTGGTAAAACCAAATCGACGTCGCAGAGATTGTGCTCGCGAGCGCCTTTGATGATGATATCGGAAGTGGGCATTACGTCCGTATTGTTCAGGTAAGGCTTCTCCAAAAGAGAAAGCCGATTGTTTTAAAAACCAGCCCGAATGGCCTGTTGGATAAATGGCGCGAACCGAACATTATACGACGAATTCGCAAAACTCCCAAGACGACGATTTTTGACAAGTTCTTTCCCTGCCAGGGAATCGACTTCAAACGACCCCCAAAGGATCTAACGTGAAAACACTCCTTTTTTTGACAGCATGCTTATTTTTTCCTGTGGTAGCAGCTGTGAATGGTACGGCCAAAGAATCGCCATGTACCCCAGAGAAATGGAAAAAGGCCATTTTTCAATTCGAATTGGACGATGCTAAAAAGCCTCCTCCTCAACAAAGTTACTTATTTGTTGGCAGTTCCAGTATTCGCATGTGGGACTTGCCAAAGTACTTTCCACATGAGAAACCTATCAATCGAGGTTATGGGGGTTCCGAACTGTGCGACACGACCCACTATGTGAAGCAGCTCATTTTGAAACACAAACCACGTGTGGTGGTACTCTATGCCGGTGACAATGATATCGCTCGGGGTAAATCTGCCGAGCAAGTCCATCAGGCCTACAACAAACCATGACAACACACTGGACCGATTACGAACTATTGGATTTTGGTGCAGGGCGCAAACTGGAACGGTTTGGAACCTGGATCCTCGACCGTCCCTGCCCCACGGCCGTTGATGAGACACCTACAAAAAAAACACTCACATGGGCTGGAGCGACGGCCCGTTATGACGGGTCACGAGCTACGAATGGCAAATGGACACCCCGTCCCGAACATTGGCCAACGCCAACATGCATTTTGGGAACCGCTGACCTTGGCATCACCTTCGAGCTTGCACCCTTGCCTTCGGGACAAGTAGGAATCTTTTCAGAACAATTTAAGAACTGGCAGTGGATCAGCCAGCAAATTCATAAAGCGGCAAAACCCGTCCATGTCCTGAACCTGTTCGCCTACACGGGAGGCAGCACGATGGCTGCTGCACTTGCCGGCGCCAACGTAACCCATGTGGACGCTTCTAAAAGCATGGTTGCCCGCGCGCGTCGTAATGCGGAACTCTCCCAATTGGCCAAAAGTCCGATACGTTGGATTGTGGAAGATGCTCTCAAGTTTTGCCAGCGGGAACTCAAACGGGGAAACAAGTACGATGCAATCATTCTTGATCCACCCAGCTATGGGCACGGTCCCAAAGGAGAAGCCTGGTCGATTCGGCGCGATTTATTGCCCTTACTCGAAATCTGCGGACAACTGAGTTCGGAAGACCGTAAGCTGATTCTATGTACGTGCCATACTCCCGACATCGGCCCGGCAGAATTGAACGCCTACTTGTCGGACGGAATCTTCGGCCACTGTGGCCAGCCCCCCCGGAGTGGCAAGCTGTTCCTCCAAACGGCTGCGGGTCGTAAGCTATCGAGTGGTATTTTTGCGCGCTGGCCTGCATGACAGCAAACTTTGGCCTACAATGACGGGCTGCCCGGAGATTTCATCCGTTCGTCATGAGTTCGCTGGCAACCATACTGCCATTCCAATCATTCTGTCAGGGTTCATCATGCCAACGGAAAAAATTACCAGCCGTCAGAACGCACGTGTGAAGGATGCGGCAAAGTTGCGAAGTCGGCGCCAACGCGAAAAGCAAAGTCGCTTTCTTATTGATGGAGCAAGAGAAATCCATCGTGCGATGGCAGCCAAGATACAATTTCTAGAAGCCTATATATGCCCCAGGTACTGCACTTCGCAGAGTGCCCTGTCGGCCCTGGAACAACTTCCAGATACCGGAATATTCCGTGCCAATGTAACTCCCGAAGTCTGGGAAAAACTCTGCTTTGGGGAGCGCAATGAGGGTCTGGTTGTTGTGGCCCAAACTCCCGAACGACACCTGGGCAACTTGAGCTTGCCCGAGAAGCCGCTGGTCGCCGTACTTGAAGGAATTGAAAAACCAGGCAATGTTGGTGCCATTTTGCGCACGGCGGACGGGGCAGGAATCGATGGAATCATCCTGGCCGATCCGCAGACGGACTTGTTCAATCCCAATACGATTCGCGCTAGTCTGGGCACTGTGTTTGCGCCACATATCTGCACCGCAACATTGGAAGAGACCTTAGCGCAGCTCCGCCTATGGCAACTCCCCATTTTTGCTGCCCAGCCCGCAGCAGAAGCATTGTTTTACGAAATGGATCTTCGCCAAGGCGCCGTCCTGGTACTAGGCAGCGAATCGGATGGACTCACAAAAGCCTGGCAAGGCAATCAAATAACTGGAGTCCAATTGCCCATGCAAGGAATCGCCGACAGTCTCAACGTATCGGCCACTGCAGCGGTAATGTTTTATGAAGCGGTACGACAGAGAGGAGTGAAGGGAGCAACTGAGCACGGTTGCCAGTGGCAAGCGGGCGCAGGGCGGTAGCATTAGTAGTAGAAGGGGGAAGGGAGCAACCGAGCACTCATGCCATTCAGCATGAGAGTGCAGGGCGGTATGTTGGAAAGCGAGAAGGGAGATGCGGGATCGATGCACGATTCAATTGCAGCGACGATTACGGTTCACCTTGCTCCAATCTTTTTGCAGCCGCCAAGGTATTTACCAGCAACATTACCCGGGTGAGTGGACCGACACCGCCGGGAACTGGGGTGATGAATCCGGCTACTTCGTTTACGGCTGCAAAATCGACGTCGCCCGCCAGACCGTTCTCTGTGCGGTTAATGCCCACATCAATGACGGTAGCTCCTGGTTTGACCATTTCGGATGTCACAAAGTTAGGTCGGCCGATGGCCACCACCAGGATATCTGCCGATCGTGTGACCACTGGTAAATCACGCGTACGGCTATGGCAAATTGTGACGGTGGCATCCAGGCCACGCTGAGCCAGCATAATTGAAAGTGGCTTACCCACGATGTCGCTCCGCCCCACAATGACGACATGCTGTCCCGCTATGGGAATATTATTTCGTTGGAGCATCTGCTGCACACCGTGGGGAGTGCAGGGCAAATAACGTGGACGGCCCTGAACTAGCAAGCCGACATTCTCAGGATGAAAAGCATCAACATCCTTGAGCGGATTGATCGCCTGCAAAACACTTTCGGTGTCAATCTGCTTAGGCACAGGCAACTGAACCAGGATACCGTGGACCTGACTATCTTGATTCAATTGCTCGATCAGGGCGAGCAATTCCTCTTGGGTCGTATTCTCGGGCAGTTGATGCAAGTCACTTTGGATGCCGACTTCCTGGCAATCGCGTCGTTTGTTGCGCACATAAACTTCGCTGGCCGGGTCCTGGCCCACAAGCACGGCTGCCAGCCTGGGTGTCACCTGCGAACTACCAACAAATTGGGCTACTTCATCCGTCAATTCTCGGCGGATGTCTTTGGCTAACGTTTTTCCATCAAGTCGTTCGGCAGGCATGGTCTTGGAATGAGAGTATCAGGAAACAGGACTTTGAAATGGAGTGATCAGGCAAAACACTCTTTCTGCCCAATACAGAATGAGCAATTGTAATCATTACCGGCAGACCTGTCAGGAGGTCGGTATAAGCGGCTGGACGCGATCCATCCACAACAGTGCGTGCAAAACACCCCATGCATAGACGGCTGCCATCCAGTCGTCGGCCATGATCCCCAGTCCACCCGGCAGACGTTCGTAACGACGCACGGGCCAGGGCTTGGTAATATCGAATAGCCGAAACAACAACCATCCGGTAATCCAGATGGCCAGATGTTTTTCGCCGATACCCAGAAAGACTATGGGCAGGGCAGCGATTTCGTCAAAAACGATCGCTTGGGGATCTTTACTGCCTCCCAGAGCGTCCGCTGCGACTGAGCAGATCACGACTCCCGCCAAACCGATGAGCACGATGACGAATATCTGGGCACCTACCGTGGCCAGGCAGCTGATGGCCCATGCCAGCAAGATACCCCACAAACTGCCTACCGTCCCTGGGGCTGGACTGACGAGCCCCACTCCCAGGCCCGTAGCGACCCACACTATGCCACGACTACTCAAATTCTGATCACCCATGATGGGGCATCGTAGGCATTCCCCACGCAACCGGCAACCTAGCGCCTGGAAAGGATGGGGGTCCTTTTCTGCGGAAAATCCCCCGCTATTGCCGAGCCAGAACACTTCCACTACTTACTCCATCCAACCCAATCTAGCCCATATGCTCCTGTCGAGCTATGATAGCCTGTGTTGGCATTTTGCCTGAATCTTGCAGGCTATATCATTGCGATCGAGCATTATTGCGATCGAGCATCGTTGCGATCGAGCGCTTCCCATGGATTAGCAAGGCCTGCGATGACCGGAGTGCAAAGGCCTCGATCCTGGATGTAAGCATTCAAGCGGTAGTTGCAAACGGTCGTTCGGGATCCTTGATGCAAGGTGCAGACGCTGACAAAAAAACATGCGGGCCTGGCGGTGTAGACCGACCTGCAAACCCTAATGTACGAAAACTGTAGTGAAGACAACGATGAGTAACGAATCCAAAGACAGTAAAACCAAGCCGAGTGCCGTCGAGATCTTCAAGGAAGAGAGCCGCTTCTTGCTGGATCCGATTCCCGCAGAACTGGCCGATGAAAATGACTTTTTTGGCAAAGCCAGCATCCAATTGCTTAAGCATCACGGAACCTACCAACAAGATAACCGTGATACGCGCAAAGCGGGCAAGTCCTATAGTTTCATGGTCCGCACGGCTATTCCCGGAGGCAAACTTACCAGCGCTCAGTTACTGGCCGAATTGGATCTGTGTGACGAATTGGGCAATACCACACTGAGAATTACGACGCGCCAGGGCTTGCAGCTCCATGGCATTCTCAAATCAAATCTCCAGGAAACGATCCGCAGGATCAACGAAACACAGCTCACCACATTGGCCGCATGCGGCGATGTCGAGCGCAATGTGATGTGCTCTCCCTGCCCCTACAAGGGGGATCCGGTCTACGATCAAATGCAGGAATTGGCGGACGCAATTGCCAAGCATTTGCAACCACGCACAACGGCCTATCACGAATTGTGGTTGACCGATAGCGAAACGGGCCAAAAGCAGCTGGCCGGTGGCGGCCCGAACGGGCACGAAATTGAACCCATTTATGGTCCCACCTATTTGCCACGCAAATTCAAAACGGGCATTGGCCTGCCTGGGGACAATAGTGCGGACATTTACTCTCAAGATTTAGGTTTGTTGGCCGTTTGTGAAGACTGGAATATCGTCGGCTACAACGTGCTGGTGGGGGGGGGATTTGGCACCACACCCAGCGCTGCCAAAACGTTTCCTGCGATTGCCCAGCCCTTGTGTTTTGTGACTCCCGACCAAGCGGTCGACGTCAGCACAGCCATCGTGAAGGTTCAACGCGATTTCGGCAATCGAGCCGATCGTAAGGTAGCCCGGCTAAAGTATCTGATTCACAACTGGGGCCTCGATCGGTTTAAGGCCAAAGTCGAAGAGTACTACGGCGCTGAACTGCCGGCACCACGACCAATCCATGTGCATGAATTCAACGATGGTATGGGCTGGCATGCCCAAGGAGATGGTCGCTTTTTTTATGGCCTGAATATTGAAAATGGTCGTATCAAGGACGAGGGGCTCTATCGGTTGAAAACAGCCTTGCGAGAAATCTGCAAGACGCTGGCACCCCCTTTACGATTAACTCCCCACCAAAGTCTCCTGTTCTGTGATTTGGAAGAAAAGGATCGTCCGCAGATCGAAAGAATTTTAAAGGAACACTGTGTCCCGCTCTCCGAAGAGTTTTCGAATAGCCGTCGTTGGGCCATTTCTTGCCCAGCACTTCCCACGTGTGGCCTGGCCATAACCGAAAGCGAACGTATCCTGCCCAGCCTGATCGACCAACTCGAAACAGAATTAGAAAAACTGGGACTCAGCGACGAAGTCTTTACCACGCGAATGACGGGTTGTCCCAATGGGTGTGCTCGACCTTACAACTCAGATATCGGTCTGGTCGGCAAAACCCTGGATAAGTACACCATCTTTTTGGGTGGACGCCGTCAGGGTGATCGGTTGAACTTCATCTACAAGGACAAGGTCCCCACGGCGGAGGTTGTGCCAACCCTGATTTCGGTATTTCGATACTTCCGATCGGCTCGCGAAACGGGGGAATCCTTCGGTGATTTTTGCTACCGTCAAGGCGTGGAACAACTATTATCGCAGTGCGATACGGAATAGCCCCTAAATGCGGGTGCTAGCCAAAAAAACCTATTCATTTTTCGGCAATCTCGTTCCTGAACCTGCCAGCATCTGAATTTTGTGGACCGGAGTTATTACGCTGGGGCTCTTAAGACGTTACAGGGTGAACAATTCTGCTGCCTGAAAGTAGACGCATGGACTGGCTGTTTGAGCGCATGATCGAACTTGCAGCCTGGGCTGCTTTTATCTTGGGAATTGTGTTCCTTTGCAACTCGTTGTGGATGCTTTTTTTCTGGATGCAAGACATTGACGCTGACGGGAGCTCGGCTTATCTGGCACAAAGTTGTCAGGCCGCAATCAAATTCATCGGCGTTGCACTTGCTCTGGGGACTTTGGCAGTCATCGATCGTTACGTATTCGATCTAGACGATAAGGAAATAAGCCTGGTGCCAGGCAGGCTACTTCTCCGAACTCTCTGCAACTTTCTGAATGCTCTGCAACACAGGGTCTCTACAACACGGGGCCTCTGCAACATTACCGTTCGTCCCGTGAGAGGGTCGTGAAGCTGAAGTGCTCTTAATGAAGCAATCTTTGGCGGAAGTCTTTCTCGTTGAGAATTTCCCCTTCGAGCACCAATTCAAATTTTAATTCTGTCTCCGGCCAGCCGAAGCATGTGAGCAATGTGTCCAAGCTCTCCAGCGGACAAGCGCCGCGCAGCTCCACTCGATGGAGGCGATTGCAAAAATCAAATAAATGCCCATCGATTTGCCAGCGGTCCGCACCCGCTGCTCCGGACCAGATCCAGGATCCATCCGGTTCAAAAATCATCCTTGGCAATGCTTCCAGCCGTTGGGCCGCTTGCTCCCAAGTGCAGGCAAATTCGGTCTGGCCGAATACATGGACGTGAAAAGGAACCATCACCATAGTACTTGGGGTTTGCTGTCGATGCATTGCTTATCCAAAATCCTTGATCCTAATTCATGAGCTCCTCAAGCTACTAAATATTGCCTGCAGAGCAAGTTGGACATTCTTGAATTGGGTTGTAGAGGTTCCACCCAATACTGAAAGTCTAGACCGAGAAGTATAACTCGGCATACGGCTTAGGCCACAGTCACTTCTGACGCCCAACATCGATTACCCCCCCAATTTCCTTCCGAATGGATTCCCACATCAGCAGGTAAGAGTTCGGCTTCTTCAGGGGGTAATAATTTTTTTAGCAACTCCTGCGAATCAAACCACATCTCTGCCAATGTTAACAATTGGACTTCACCTTCCGAAAGCTTGATCCTGATCTCTATATCGGATTGCATCTCCTTCAGAATTTCTTCGCTAGCTTTCTCAGAAATAATAGAAGGTCCGATAGTCGCCTGCATGTAACTTTCTTGAGAAGAGAAAGACCATTACCAATCCTGCGAAGCAGGGTCCACCTCATGAAGCAGCAAAGCAATCTTATTAAAAGTCAATTCTTCAAGCTCCAGGATCAATTCATCAATCACACCCTCCAAAGGGTCTGCAGCACCGTTCTGGACGCGTTCCGCAACAGCTCGATTCATTTTTTGTGTCGCTTGGGCTATTTTTTTCTCGCGATACGACGAACCAGTTTTCCGGCCAACCCCCGCTGTTTCGAACAGAGTTGATAGGTATGCACGCACTGCTGGGACGTCGAAATAGTTCGCATTTTCTGGAACTGAATCCCGTCAAATCGGAACTGGGAAGTAACCAGAAAAGGGCCACTGCCGCGCGTGTAGAACTTCACGGGATCCCGGATCCCAACAAACTGCTCATGGGTTTCACCTGAGATTTTGATTGTAAACTGGGCTCCCTTACCAATCGGCTGAACTTGCACATCAACCTTGCCCTGAGCAACACCCGAACCTTTGAATTTTGCAGAATCCACGATTGTATTGATGTCAAACGGATGATGGACTGTCTTTGGCACCAAATCATCGAGCAGGTCATGTGAAATACGCAGTACCACGCGTGACTCGATGGCATTCTCCGATGGTTCCGCTGACTCGGACCTCGCACATTGTAGAAACAGCATGCAGGTGAGTAGTGCTATGATTATCCGAGAGGTGGTTGTCATCTCTGAAGGCGCGTTCGTCACATGGATGGACAAGAGCCGAATGAGGGCACGGAATTTCTCTCCGGATATGAACTGCGCGACTACAATCTTAGATACAACGACCTGTCAACACAAATTCTCGCTGCAGGGATAACGGATTAGCCTTTCAAGGGTGCTCAAAGAAGATTGAACGAGCCCGCGTATTTCATCCGTTTTTGATATTTGGTCAATACATCGCGAGTTGTGATAAATGGGTCACCCTTCAAAGGACCAGATAATGCAGCCATGGGTATACTTGAGATTTCTAAATAGAAAAGGTACTTTTTTAGCCTTGCTGCACTATCGTGACTAAAAAGCAGTCTAGCGATAGGAGCCATCCAAAACTGGCTAGGGTGTTTGCAGGTTTTAATTCACGAGATGAAGGTTTACTCCACCATGCTTTCGATCGCACAATTTGGTCCTCTCAACTATACCATCCTAGGTGTCTATCTGGCCCTGATGTTTGTCGTAGGGGTGCTCGTTGCCGGCAAGCAACGAACGACCGAGGACTACTTTCTGGCCGGTCGTCGCATGCCCTGGCTGGTGGTAGCCATGAGCATGTTTGCGTCGATCACCAGCGCAACATCCTACATGGGGATTCCCGGCGATGCCTACTCCGAAAACTGCTCTCTCATTCTTGTGGGTGTGGCCAGCCTGCTGGTCGCCCCACTATTGATCGGTGTCTTTTATCCCTTCTACCATCGACTCGGAGTGACCACTTCATTTGAATATATCGGTCATCGCTTTGGACAGCCGGCTCGCTTATCGGTTTCTGCACTCTTTCTACTGGCTCGACTCGGCTGGTTGGGCGTGGTGATCTATTCTCCCGCACTGGCAATTTCGGTCACGACCGGAGTGAACCTGTATTCTGCAATTGTGCTGATGGGTATCCTGGCCATCTCCTATACCGTCATAGGTGGGCTGGCAGCCGTGTTGTGGACAGACATGCTGCAGTTCATCATCTTGACCGGTGGGGCGATCTGGGTAGCCGTAACATTGATCTCAAGCGTTCCTGATGGGCTGGAAGGTATCATGACCACAGCGCGCGAAGCGGATCACCTCCTGCGCTGGGACGTGAACATGGTGTCAATGAGTGCCACAGTCGTTTTGCTCAGCTATTTTTTAAACCTGATGCAAGATTACGGTGCCGACCAGGTCACCGTGCAGCGACTGATGTCCACCAAAACTTTTGGCGGGATGGCAAGGGCAACGATACTCAATGCTGTGTTCGATTTGGTGATCGTGGGATTGCTGTTGTTCCTGGGACTCGGAATGTTTGCCTACTACCAGAATTTTCCTGAATTGCTGCCCCAGGACATTACCGGTGCGAAAGTATTGCCACATTACATCGTGCATGCGCTACCCAACGGTGTTTCGGGGCTGCTGATCACGGCACTGTTTGCCGCTGCCATGTCCAGCATGGATTCAGGGATCAACACACTGGCAACGGTAATCATCAATGATTTTGTGAAGCCTCTGCGCCGTCACGATTCTGGAGAAGAGCACGACGTTTTTTTGGCACGCGTCTTGACATTGCTATTGGGCGTGCTGGCTATTGGCGCTGCTTGCTATGCATCGACTTATAATGATCGGGTTCTCAAAGCGGCGGCAGCGCTGCTAAGTCTATTCAGTGGCCCTATTCTGGCTCTCTTTTTACTCGGCATGCTGACCCGACGAGGGAATTATTATGGCTGGTGTTTTGCCGCTGTGGTTTCGATCGGCTCGTCGGTGTGGCTGCAGAACTATACGTTTTCCGAAAGTGGACTGGGAATCCATTGGACGTTTTACTTTCCGTTTTCGTTTGGTATCTGTTTCTTAAGCAGTCTGGCCATCAGTTGCGTGTGGCCAGGCAAACAATCTTCACCAGAACTTACCGTATGGGGAACAAAGGACCCTCATCCGTAGTTGCAGTTGATTGAATTTCCCAAGTAACTACTGCTCTAAATTTGAAATACTGGTGCTGTTGTTTAAACTGCGGAGATGGGTGCAAGCACCAGTGCTATGAACATTTTTGCTCATGTTTTTGAGGTGCTCAACACACGATATCCAGAAGTCTGGCGACATCTGCTACGGATGGGGAAGGGAGAAGAGAGAAGGGCGTTGCATTCAAATGGGGGGGATTCCCCATGGGATGATCATTATTCGGGTGGCAATTGATGTCCCATTTTGTCGCGTTTGGTTGCCATATACTCTGAATTACGCTCATGGATCGGAGGTACGATGGGCACCTGGTCCACAACCCCTAAATCAAAGCCTCCATAGATGAAGGCATCGGTCTTTTTAGGATTGTTGGTTAGCAGCCGCACATTGGTAAGTCCTAAGTCTTTCAGAAGTTGAATGCCAATACCGTAATCGCGCGGATCGGCCTTGTAGCCGAGTGCCAGATTGGCTTCCACCGTGTCGAGTCCTTCATCCTGTAACTTGTATGCTTTGATCTTTTCGACCAACCCTATACCTCGACCTTCTTGGGGCAGATAGACCAGCACACCACATCCTTCCTGGCGAATCATATCCAGTGCCATGTGAAGTTGGTCGCCGCAATCACAACGTAGCGATTCAAGCAAGTCCCCCGTAAAACACGACGAATGCAAACGTACCAATGGTGCGGTCGATTTAGTGAGATCACCAATGACAAACGCAATCGGTTCCTGCAATTCGTAATGGACACCGTAGGCAATAATTTGACCTTCGCCATACCGCGTCGGCAAACGTGCTTCGGCCTGACGGTAAACCAGTTTTTCGCGAATACGACGATACGCTATCAATTGCTCAATGGAGATGATCGGCAGGTCGAATTTCTCCGAAAGTTCTCGCAGTTCGTGACGACTGGCCCGATCGCCTGCGTCGTCCAATATTTCACAGAGCGCTCCGGCTGGTGTAAGCCCTGCCATGCGTGCCAGATCAACGGCCGCTTCGGTATGTCCGGCCCGTCGTAGCACGCCACCTTCTTTGGCCACCAGGGGGAACAAGTGACCCGGGCGATGGAAATCAGACGCAACACTATTTGGGTCGCACAATGCCTGGATCGTTTTAGACCGTTCGGCGGCCGTGATGCCGGTGCGCGTGGTACGATGGTCCACAGGCACCGTATAATTTGTTCCCAGCGGTGCCGTGTTATCGTCAACCATTGGCTGCAGATGAAGCCGCTCGCTGACTGCTGGCAGGATGGGCATGCAAAGCTGGCCCCGACCATGGGTGATCATAAAATTGACCATCTCTGGCGATATTTTTTCTGCCGCACAAATAAAATCGCCTTCGTTTTCTCGATCCTCGGCATCGACAACGATTATCGTCCCGCCTTGGCGAATTGCCTCGACGGCTTCTTCAATGGTAGAAAATTTGCTAGTCACGGAGTTGGTTGCTCATCTAGGATAAAGGGAAATAGCTCAAGAGATTTACGTATGACAGCATCAGGCAACTTGGCGTTCACGCTGGCGACTAAGATTATTATAAGTAGTAGAAGGAGTTTCGACCAATGACCAAATACCGTAGCTTCAAATTTCTCTTCGCCATACTGCTTTGGTGGGGAGGATCCATCGCGGCAGCAGCCGAGCAATTCGAGACCCGACTGGGGGTAGTCTATGCCGAACGGGAATCCGGCCCCTTGAAGGCTGATCTCTATCTGCCCCAAGGAGCAGGTCCTTTTCCTGGAGTGCTGGTTGTACATGGCGGAGCCTGGTGTATGGGCAGTCGCGCCCAGTTGGGCGGATTCGCAAAAATGTTGGCTCGCCACAATATGGTGGCTGTGGCAATCAGTTACCGGCTGGCACCGAAGCATAAGTTTCCTGCTCAAATCGAAGATTGCAAAGCGGCCGTTCGCTGGATGCGTTCTCAGGCAGAACAACTCAAAATCGATCCGCAACGGCTGGGCGCGTTTGGCTATTCGGCGGGGGCTCACCTGGCAACCTTGCTGGGGACCACCGATGCCAGCAATGGGCTGGAAGGTGTTCCAGACCCCAGCCAACATCCCAATACGCGCTTGCAAGCCGTTGCAGGTGGTGGCATGCCCTGCGACTTTCGCATCCTGGAGATGGACTCAAAACGATTGGCTTTCTGGTTGGGAGGAACGCGACGTCAAATGGGTGATGTCTACCGCAAAGCTTCGCCCAGGGCTTTTGCCACCAAGGACGATCCTCCTATGTTCTTCTTTCATGGTGAAAAAGATGATCTGGTGCCCCTGCTAAGCCCACAAGCCATGTGCCAGTCACTCCGTGATGTTGGCGTATCTGCGGAGCTGTACGTGGTTCCCAAGATTGGCCATAATTTTGCCATCTGGAACAGTACGGCCCTCGAGATGAGCCTGCAGTTTCTGGCAAACAACCTGGCAGCGGATGAGCAGCAGTGAGCACTCCATGCATTTCTCCCCTCCCTCGTGAAGAGTACATCGAGCAAGTCCATTTTTTCACCGTGCTCGGTGAGCGTCTCACAGACAATCTTCCGGCCCAGGAAGTCCTGGCAGTGGTACGCGAAGAGATTCTAGCAACCACAAAGCTCCCGCTGGCTGTCGATTTTTTACTCTCCGAGCTTCGGCACGTGGGTATGTTTTCGCAAGGAATGCTACGACTGTCCCATTATTTTTCGCCTTTTCAGTGTTTTGTCATGCATGAGGCCGAAAGCGACCACAGCCGATTTGACTTGCGTGTGGGTCTTGAGATTCTTAGTCGAGAGGCCAAATACCGGACAGAACCCAATATTAGTCTGGCGGGGCTGTTTCTCTATCAATTCGAAGCCCTTTGCCGCAATCGGCTGGGTTACGACGAGGGCCTGGAAGCAATGGCCCAGGACCCCTCCTACAATGTGGACTGGCAAGAATGGATTCTCACTGTGAGACGTCAAATTGGCATCGTAGAGTTGGCAAACCTGATCTATGTACGTAGCGAATATTATCTCCAACGCCAGCAAACCCACCCTCCTACCAGTGTAGAAAAGACACTCTTTGGTATTCAGGAGGGACGGATCGCCTGGGCCAATCGCCAAAAAGAACCCCTGCTGCTATTTGCCGCACTTCACCGTCAGCTCGGCTACCCAAAGGTCCCACGTACTCGACAAGCGGATCCCGAGGAGCGTCTCCTGCCCGTGCTGGCACGACGGGTAGAGCAGTTAGAAGCCCGTTTAAAGCTAGTTGAAGAAGAGCAGCGAGGCGGGATTCAATTGGAACGCTTTTACAGCCCGGAGCTGAAACCCGAGGATGAGGGCTGAAGTGCCGTCGTATCTTGCTGCCAGCTGAGAGACTCTGGCTAAAGACATGAGCACAGAGTCCCCCCCAGAACCCGAATCTTTTGAAATCATAAAAACCCCCCCCGTTTTACTGATTTGCTGTTCAATACAAGACGAGGGCATGGTAGAGTCACTAGAGGTGAAATCTGTTGTTTTTACTGTCGTTTACTGCTATAGCCCGTAGTATTTGAATTGGTCTGTGAGAAAGCGCCCGCACGGTGAGTTTTCAGCTCAGTCTTAGCACCGAGTCGGTGGCGTCCGCCTACCCCGACGAGCCCTTATTTGTTGCTCCCGATGCCTCGGTAGGCGAAGTGCTGCAATTGTTGCGCGCACAACGCAATGGGAGCGCTCTGATTTGCGATAACTCTGCTGCACACTCCAGCAGCAGTGACGCATCTTCGAACAATGGAAAACCTGCCAGTGGCAAGCTACTGGGTATTTTTACCGAACGAGATGCCTTGCGCCTCATGGCCAGTGGCGGCAACATGGACCAGGAAGTAGCCGCGGTCATGTCCAAAGACCCTGTCTGCCTGCAAGCAGATACGAAAGTCAGTAGCGCAATCCATACGATGTCTGAAGGCGGTTATCGACATTTGCCAATCCTGAATAACGATGGCATGCCCACAGGCATGGCCACCGTCTACGGTATCATGCATTTTCTGGTCGATCACTTTCCGCAAACTATCTACAACCTGCCCCCCAAACCGAGCGCGGGTCCAGTCGATCGAGAAGGCGCTTAGTTTTGAACAATTTAAGTACTATTTATCTTAGTATTCAGAAAATTTATACCCCCAACCTTTGAAAGAAACGTCGGCAATTATGGCCACTTCGACACCCTCAAAACCTATCTCCAATCTCACCGAAGCAACCGTGCGCTTTTGCGGCGACTCCGGTGACGGCATGCAACTGGCAGGAACCCAATTCACCAACACCTCTGCGTTATTGGGCAACGATGTTGCCACCTTTCCAGATTTCCCTGCCGAGATTCGTGCACCACGCGGTACCAAAGCGGGTGTCAGCGGATTTCAGATTCACTTCTCCAGCAACGAGATCTTTACACCGGGTGATACGGTAGACGCCCTGGTTGCCATGAACCCGGCCGCACTGGCTACCAATCTGAGCGATTTGCGTGATGGCGGAGTCTTGCTCGTCAACAAAGATGCCTTTGAGAAGAAGGGGCTTGAGCAGGCTGGATACGAAACCAACCCGCTTGAAGATGGCAGTCTCGACAATTACAAACTGCACTCGGTCGAAATGACCAAGCTAACGCGTCTGGCTGTCGAAGATTGCGGCCTTAGCCAAAAAGAAGCCGATCGATGTCGTAACTTCTTTGCGATGGGACTAGTTTTTTGGCTCTACGATCGCCCCTTGGATCCAACTCTGCGCTTTATCGAACAAAAGTTTGGGACCAAGGTTCCACAAGTTGCTCAGGCCAATACGCAAGCCCTGAAAAAGGGTTTTCATTACGGCGAAACGGTCGAGGCAATCAACACACAATTCCATGTTGAACCGGCCCAGCTGCTCCCTGGCACCTACCGGAACATCATGGGGAATACGGCTTTGGCCTGGGGTTTGATTGCGGCTGCTCGGATGAGCGAGAAGCGGCTCTTCCTGGGTGCCTACCCGATTACGCCGGCCAGTGATATTCTGCACGAACTTACCAAGCACAAGCATTTTGACGTACTCACCTTTCAGGCTGAGGATGAAATTGCTGCGATGACTGCAACCATTGGCGCCGCCTTCGCGGGAGCCATGAGTGTCACCGCCAGTAGTGGACCGGGAATCGCTCTCAAAGGTGAAGGTCTGGGGCTGGCCGTTATTACCGAATTGCCCATGGTTGTTATTAACGTCCAGCGCGGGGGTCCCTCCACGGGCTTGCCCACCAAAACCGAACAAGCCGACTTATTCCAAGCCATGTACGGGCGCAACGGCGAATGCCCGATGCCCATTATCGCCTCACGCAGCCCGGGCGATTGTTTTGAAGTTGCACAAGAGGCCTGGCGTTTGGCCGTGCGATACATGACCCCGGTGATGGTGTTAACCGATGGGTACATCGCCAACGGATCGGAGCCTTGGAGAATACCTGAACTCTCCGAGATTTCTAAGATTCCTGTCCAGCATCCGGGCCCCCTCAATAACGGAGACACTTTTCAGCCTTACCAGCGTGACGAACGCTTGTCACGCCCGTGGGCCATCCCCGGTACGCCTACCTTGGAACACCGACTTGGTGGTCTTGAAAAGCAGGACATCACGGGCAACGTCAGTTACGATCCTGACAACCATGAGCATATGTGCAAACTCAGGGCACAAAAAGTTGCCAATATTGCTGAGGATATTCCGCTGCAAGAATTAGACGGTCCAGAAAGCGGCGACCTGCTGGTACTCAGTTGGGGTGGCCCTTATGGCGCCTGTGCAACGGCCGTCCATCAGGCTCAGTCCGCGGGCAAAAAAGTAAGCCACTGTCACCTGCGTTATCTCAACCCATTCCCCAAGAACCTTAGGGATATCCTCTCCCGTTTCAATAAAATCTTGATCCCCGAATTAAATTTGGGCCAATTGGATCTAATCATTCGTGCCAGTTTTATGATTGAAACTGTCAGTTTGAACAAGATCCAGGGTAAGCCCTTTAGTGTTGCAGAAATCCTGAGCAAGATTGAAGAGTTGGCATAAAGGACAGTCGTTACTGACAACACGCTCAAACTGAATACCTGAACTGAATACCTGAAATAATTTCTACACTTGATTCCTATTTAGCATCCCCCAACGTACAACAAACCTCATGAGCATCGAAACCACACTCCCCGTTTTGAAACCCGCCGATTTTGCCAGCGATCAGGACGTTCGCTGGTGTCCCGGGTGCGGCGATTATTCCATATTGGCCCAGATGAAAAAGATGTTGCCCACCCTGGGTATGCCGCGTGAAAACATCGTGTTCATCTCGGGGATCGGCTGTTCAAGTCGATTTCCCTATTACATGAACACCTACGGCATGCACTCCATCCACGGCCGCGCACCAGCCGTAGCGACGGGCCTCAAAACTTGTCGACCTGACTTGCAGGTTTGGGTGATCACGGGTGACGGGGATGGCCTTTCGATTGGTGGCAATCATTTGATGCATTGCATTCGCCGTAATATGGACTTGAATATTGTGCTCTTCAACAACCGTATTTACGGACTGACCAAAGGCCAATACTCTCCCACTTCACCGCTCGGCAAAAAGACCAAGAGTACCCCCATGGGTGCCATCGACAATCCCCTGCACCCTCTCTCCATCGCCATTGGATGCGAAGCAACATTTGTGGCTCGAAGTATTGATACCAATATCAAACATCTGAGCGCAACGCTCAAACGTGCAGCGGACCACCAGGGGACCGCCTTTGTCGAGGTTTACCAGAATTGCAACGTCTTCAATGACAAGGCTTGGGAATATGCGACCAACCGCGAATCCAAGGCAGATACAACACTCGAACTCGAGCACGGCAAGCCACTCATCTTTGGCAAAGATCGCAGCAAAGGCATAAGACTCAATGGCCTGGACCCAGAAGTGGTTGATTTGGGCAAAGGCATTACCGAAGACGACCTGCTCTTCCACGACGAACGTAGTCCCGAGCCTAGTTTGGCCTATTTGCTCAGCCGCATGCGGTATGAGGATGGTTTTCCGGAACCGATTGGCGTATTTCGATCGGTCGACGCACCACGCTACGATGTATCGATCAACGAACAAGTCGAAGCGGCTACCAAAGCCAATGGGGTGGGTGATTTAGAATCGCTCTTCCATTCAGGTGAGACCTGGAAAGTCACATGATTAGTTGTCCCTTTTGTGGATCTGAAAACCTGCAGGGTGCCGATGTCTGCGACACGTGCTCCAATTCGCTCACGCACTTGAGCATTCCACGTCCTGCCAATCCTGTCGAACGGGGCTTGCTCAAGGATCGTATTCGCTCCTTGGAACCAAAAATACCCTTTGCCGTTCCGGCCGATACTCCTATCGGCCATGTGCTCAAAAAGATGATCACCGAATCGTTCGGCTGTGTTATGATCGTCCGTGACGAAGCACTCTTAGGTATTTTCAGCGAACGTGATGCGCTGATGAAACTCAACAGCGATGCCGCGCAGTATGCCGAGCAGCCCATCAGTTCGGTGATGACCCCTGAGCCTGTCACGCTGGAACTAAACGACAAAATCGCTTTTGCGTTACACAAAATGCATGTCGGTGGTTATCGGCATTTGCCAATTATGGACGGGGGGAAGCTGGTGGGAGTCATATCAATCCGCGATATCCTCAGCTATGTCACTGAGCGTAGTACGGTCGCAGCGGCTCAATAGACACCGTGCCCGGCGGGACTTACTTTTTTTCCTCTTCCCCTTCTCTGCTCGCTTGAGGACTTTCCAAGCTGTCCGGGCATATTGGTTGTCCAAGCGGGCAAGCCTGACCTGGCGAATATCGATTGCCCGTGGCTTGCTAAGCGGACCTTTTACCAACACAAAAGGCAGGCAAACGGCCAGCACCTTGAGTGGCTGGCCACTATACGAGTGCGGGAAATTCAATGCGTACCGTTTGCTGCCGATCTGTCAGCACACTGTCACCACACCAGCAAAATGACGGATAGTCATATGTCTCGTAGAGGGGTGCCACGAAGTCGCTAATGCAAATGTCTTCTGGCGCAAGGGTTTTTACCAGCGATGGCGCTGCGAGTGGGTCTACATTTTTTGAATTAGTACGGGACATGAGTGGGGAGACACTGCCCAGCCATGGTGGGTTCGCTGCCTATCAAAGGACCCTGTAGCGGACGCCCTCTGTGGCGATTGCGTGCATATCTCTAGAAAATGGGCTTGATGTTTTTCAGCCTAGCTTCGGTCTCAGCCATCAGCAAATCCTCAGCAGCTTCGTCGGCCGCTTCGTAAGTCACCGAAAAACGCAAGAACGCACCCGCATCATCCCAGGGAACCGTGCATATCGACTGTTCGGTGATGAGATACTGACTGGCTGCTTCTGCATCGGCAAAGGAGGGGCCTCCTTCCAGTCCGCTAGGCGCGGGCGTGTACAAAAAGTATGTCCCGCCGGGCACTTCACACCTAAAACCGCAACGCTGGAGCATGGCAACCAATTTTTCCAAGCGGCGATTGTACTTGGCATAAATGCGTCGAGGGATGGATTCGTCGTCGAGTGCTGCAGCTGCCGCTTTTTGAATCGCAATAAACTGACCAGAGTCGCAATTGTCTTTGACATCCGCGAAGGCGCTCACGAGACGCTCATGCCCACAAACCCAACCCATGCGCCAGCCGATCATGTCAAAACCCTTGGACATCGAATGCACTTCGACCCCCACGTCTTTTGCTCCTGGCACACTCAGAAAACTATTCGGCTCGCGATCAAATGAGAGCAAGGCATGCGCCGCATCCTGGACCACAATCAGACCGTGCTCTTGGGCAAACCGAACCACCTGCTCGTAAAATTCATGTGGGGCCGTTGCGCCGGTCGGGCTATTGGGGTAGCAGAGCACCAGCAGCTTGGCCTTGGCCAAAATGTCGGCAGAGATACTCGTTAGGTCTGGTAAAAAGTTATTTTCTGCCAGCAATGGCAACTTGTGGACAATGCCTCCATAGTAGCCCGTATGCGTACCAGCTACCGGATAACCGGGCACGGTCATCAGGGTGATATCCCCCGGATTGATAAATGCTGCCGGCAAGATCGACAGGGCCGTCTTCGAACCGATGCAATGATTGACTTCAGTAGCCGGATCCAGATCCACGCCGTACTCACGTTGCATGAACCGGGCGACGGCTTCTTTGAACTGATCCACGCCATTGTCGGCATATCCGCGATTCTCCGGCTTGTTGATCTCCTGGGCCATCACGCGGCGCACGCTTTCATCGGCCATCGAATCGTTTTCGCCAATCCCAAAATCAAGCAACTGCCGGTCAGGATACTCAGCCAATGCTTTGCGCTTGGCGCGCTTGATTTTTTCGAACTTATAAATCGCCGTGCTTTTACCGTACTGATTGCCGCCAATGCGGTCGGCGAATAGCTGCTGAAAATAGGGATCGGACATTTTCTGGTCGTGGACTCTATGTTTGGGTAAGGGAAGTAGCGGGTGAAATATGTGTGGTAGATTACCCCATTGCTGTCGGACCGACAACCGACCCGAGGATATTCGCTACAACACGGCCGTAGGGTGCTAGTCCCTGTTGATTTACAGCTCAGCGCGCTCTCTGGTGCGTTACGCTTCGCTTCACGCACCCTCACTATGCGCTATAATCCGGAGTCGATTGAAGAGGGGTACTGTTAGATCCTTCGGTTTGGCTAGTTTGTTCAGGCGCTATTAGTAAAAATCCTCTCCCCCGTAAAACTCCTCTTCCTCCGTCGGTGGAACAGGCATTTTAAACTTGGGCACGGGAACGCAAATCACCAGATCATGATTCCGGTAATCTTCCACAAAATCTTCTGGCACTTCGTCTGCCCATTCTCCCTCAATAATCTGCCCGTCGTAATGCGTGCCACTCTGCGAGCTCCGATGAGACTGCCGCCGCTAGATCCCCACCACAGCGCGCCATGTCTTGGCCATCAGCGCGTGGCCAGCCATACTAGGATGCACTCCGTCACCCGCCCAATACTGTGGCTGACTGCCAGCCGCAACCGCTTCATCAAACATCGTTTGAAAAGGCACCCACAGCGTTTTCGCACTTGTGGCTACTTCCTTCGCCGCCGCCCGACGTTGGTCAAACTCAGGAAACCATGTCTCTTTGACTGCGCCACAACGCAAAACGAACGGTTCACAAACCACCAGGGTGACTTGCGGCAAAGCTTGACGTGTTTGGGTCAGCAGGTCAGCAAACTCCCTCTGGTAGTCGGCGACGGTTCCATCGTAGCGACCATTCAGCTTATGCCAGATATCATTCACCCCAATCAAGATGCTCAGCACCGTAGGTTTCAGATCCAGACAATCTGCTTGCCAGCGTGCCTGCAGATCGGGAACCTTATTACCACTGATACCTCGATTGAAAACACGCAGCCCCAAGGCAGGCTGGTCTCGTAGTAACTCACAACCAATCAACATGGGGTATCCGTCTCCCATCGCTTGCGGATGATTGGCTTGTGCTTGTGCTCGTCGATCACGTCGAGCGTCTGTAATCGAGTCGCCTTGGAATAAGACGATCGAGTCTTTACTCAGCTGAATCGCATCTGCCGCCCGCGCGGAACGCGTTGCAACGCTGCATGCAGCCGCTACTCCTGCCGCCCTCACGGTGTTTTCGATCAGCTGCCGACGGTTGAGTGAGTTGGATCCCATGTTCACCTCGTTTCAATCTTGAAATACTGCAAACCTACCAGGATACCATTAAACGCATCCCTGTGGCTGCCCCTAAACACTGCACGCTCAAGCGGCCGGCGGCGGGATGTTTTCCTGGGTCCATGGTCGAATTCGCACCACATCAATAACTTCATCGGCCTTACCACCTTGCAATTCACCCTTCCGCAATTTCGCATCCATGTCCGCTGGCCGATCCCACTGCTGGTCCAGCCACATGGCAACTTGCTCTCGTACTCGTGTGTCGTAAATTGGCACCAAGCTCTCCTCGGGAGAGGATATTTCCTCCATCCCCAAAGCTTCGCAAAGAGGCAACCAATGCTCAGAAATCAGATCGCCAGGCCAGAGCGCCCTCTGTGGCGCTTGCGGGCGTAACTGATTGCTTCGAGTCGGTAAAGTGTTAGCCCGACGGTACATCAGGCTGAGAATCACTCGCAACGATATCCCCACCCGCATCAACTTCTTCTTCTGCCGGTACGCAAACGAGCGCGGCCAAGGTGTCGCCCTCGTCGAGTTTCATGATGCGGACACCTTGTGTGTTGCGGCCAATATCATTGAAATCGCTGACCTTAACACGCTGGATCTTGCCGCGTGAAGTCATCATCATCAACTCGTCCGTATCGTCCACGCGTACGATACCAATCACCGCTCCATTGCGGTCGGTCGTCTTGATATCTCTGAGGCCCTTGCCACCTCGATTTTGTGTCCGGTATCGGAAGGTGCTGCTCGTTTCGTCTTCGTTCGTTTCATTCTCTAATTGGGTCGCATTGGGGCCAAAGGGAGTTCGCTTGCCAAAGCCATTCACACAGGCCGTAAATAACGAAGCCTCAGGGTCGGCCACCACCATACCCACCAATTTGTCACCTTTGCTAAGATTGATGCCTTTGACGCCACTCGTATTGCGACCCATCGGCCTGGCATCTGCTTCGCCAAACCGAATAGCCAGACCGTTGGATGTCGAAAGCACCAATTCATCACCCGGCTTGGTGACTACCACATCGACCAGTTCGTCATCGTCTTTGAGCTTGATGGCAATGATACCCGTCTTCATTGGACGGCTATAAGCTTTGAGCAGGGTTTTTTTGACGAGACCATTGCGTGTGGCCATGACCAAAGAATGGTCTGGCAAATCAAAATCTCGCACCGCGCGGCAATCTGCGATCTGCTCCCCTTCGGCCAGATTGAGCAGGTTCACAACGGCCCGACCTTTGGCATCGCGAGACAACTGGGGCAACTTATAAACCTTTTGCCAGTAGACTTTACCCTTATTGGTAAAGAAGAGCAGATAGTCATGTGTACTAGTGACAAACAAGTGTTCTACGGGATCGTCTTCGTCTGTCTTGGCTCCCTTAACCCCCTTGCCACCTCGGCGTTGGGCTCGGTAAACACTTGACGGTGTACGTTTGATGTAGCCGTTGTGCGAAATAGAGACCACCATCTGCTCTTCTTCAATCAGGTCTTCTAGATCGACATTACCAATCTCTTCATGCGATATCTCAGTCCTGCGCGAATTGGCATGCTTGGCAATCAACATCTGGCAATCTTCGCGGATAATCGCATAAATGTTTGCTTGATCCGAAAGAATCGTGTTGTAGCCGTCGATTTCTTCAATCAATTTATTGTGTTCGTCGGCAAGCTTTTCCTGCTCCAGATTCACCAACTGGCCCAGGGTCATACGGAGAATCGCATCGGCCTGAACGGGAGTGAGAGAATAATCCTCTGCCACGCCGCGCTCTTCCTGAAACTGCGCAAAACCCACGTCACCCAAAGCACGTTGCAACAGTGCGCTAGGGGTCTTAATCGCCATCAGCGCCTGCTTGGCCTCAGGCTGCGTTTTGGACGCGCGTATAACGCGGATCACTTCGTCTATATTGGCGTGAGCCAGCAACAAGCCTTGTACCGTGTGTTTGCGTCGGCGCGCCTTGGCCAACAAAAACAATGTACGGCGACGAATGACCGTGACACGATGCCGGACAAACTCTTCCAGCATCTCCTTCAGATTCATAACCCTCGGCTTGCCGTCAACGAGAGCCAGAAAAATGATCGAAAAAGAATCCTGCAATGGCGAGAACTTGTACAACTGGTTGAGCACCACATCAGGATCCGCATCCCGCTTCAGTTCCAGAATGAGACGGACCGGTTCCTTCAGATCGCTTTCGTTGCGAGTGGCAGCAATACCAGGAATTTTGCCGTCATTGGCCAACTGGGCGATCCTTTCTTCGATGCGATCGCGAGCCTGCTGGAACGGAATTTCGTGAATGATGATGCGCGTTTTTTTACCCGATTCATCGATGCTCGTACGGGCTCGTACCGTAATCGTACTGCGGCCCGTCTCATAGCCTTTCCAAATTGCCTGCCTGCCACAGATAATTCCGCCCGTCGGAAAATCAGGGCCCGGCACGTGCTCCATCAATTCCCGCACCGAAATCTGGGGATTGTCAATCAGTGCTATAACACCCTGACAAACCTCGCCCAGGTTGTGGGGCGGAATGCTCGTGGCCATACCGACCGCAATGCCGTTGGCACCATTCACCAACAGATTCGGAAACTTCGACGGCAAAACGGTAGGCTCGGTATGCCGTTCGTCGTAGGTCGGTACAAAATCAACTGTGTCCAATTTTAAATCGTCGAGCATGAGCGCAGCAAATGGCGACATGCGCGCTTCGGTATATCGCATTGCAGCTGGCGGTAAACCGGCGATCGAACCAAAATTCCCCTGTTTGTCGACCAGCACATGGCGCATATTCCATTCCTGCGCCATACGAACCAATGTTGGGTAAATAACACTTTCGCCGTGAGGATGATAATTACCGCTCGTGTCACCAGAGATCTTGGCACACTTCACGCGGGCCGCCCCGGGCGTGAGGTTCAGATCGTTCATGGCCACTAAAATGCGTCGCTGCGATGGCTTCAGCCCATCACGCGCATCGGGCAGCGCACGGCTGACAATGACACTCATCGCATAGGTCAGATAGCTGTCTTTCAGCTCATCCTCGATCGGCATATCGATCATACGCGCAGCGATAGCTTGTTCGGGATCGTCAGGATCAGTGGGATCGGTCGAATCGGTCGACACAGCAGAATTCCTTTCCAGGGAGGTCTCGTCTTCAAAGTTGTGCCATCATGACGGTGCCACAACACAGTGGCGCCATAATAGAGCACAGCCCTGATTCACGGCATAAGCTTACAATCACATATCTACCCTTACGGCCCCTCCTGAGCCACGATCTGGCAGATCGTCCCAGCACAAGCCAAACCACCAATTTACCAGGGTTGAGAGACACTCACAACGGGCCGAAATTGGCCGTAGAACTGCTGGAATATCCGAGTCTCCAGAACTGATAAAAAACATACGGGCGACGCACCAGGAAACGGAACAGCGCGTGGCCGTGAAATTTTTGCACGGCTCCAAAGAAATGGAAGCCGAAGTCCAGAATCGTTTTGTGCGCGAAGTCGCACTACTCGAACGACTAGAGCACGAAAATATTATCCGCATGTTCGAAGCGAGACTGCATGATGGCAGTATTTACTGCGCCATGGAATTGGTCGAATGCGGCACCCTGAGCGAGATCCTTGCTTCCCGAGGACAATTACCCTGGCGCGGCGCTGCCGAAGTGGCCCTGCAGGTGTGCCAGGCACTGGCCCATGCCCACGACCAGGGTTGTGTGCACCGCGACTTAAAACTATCTAATCTCTATCTCTCCCAGGACGGCATGGTCAAACTCGGCGACCTGGGGCTGGCACGCGATCTCGAAAACTCACGACTCACCGCTTCGGGACAAACGGTTGGCACCTGGCGCTACATGCCACCCGAGCAAATCACAGGACAAGAGAATATCGACGGACGACTCGACCTCTACGCCCTAGGCTGCATTCTCTTTGAAATGATTGCCGGCCATGTGCCATTTGAAGGTCCCGATTTTGCCACGATTTTTGATCAACATCTCGAAGCCGTCCCAGCGCGACTCGACATACTTGTTGCCAACTGCCCTGCGGCCTTGGCAGATCTATTCGACCAACTTCTAGAAAAAAGCCCGCCGACCGACCACAAGATGCCCATGTTGTCAGCAGTCATCTGACAACCATCCTGAGCGGAAACACGCCCGCAAAAAAACAGCGTCCCCCGCGGACGGTGACCTTCAACTCGACAGCGAAATCGAAGCCCGCGGGCCAAATCTTACTTCACGCCTCCGTGACGGCAAAACGGCCCGCTTCCGCAGGCACGTCAAATGGCAACGCCTGGGTATCGTGGCCGCCGTGCTGGCCCTGATACTGGCCATCTTGGCCATCTATATGTAATGGGTCCTATCGAGGCAGAAAAAATCTACCAAGACTTTAGGTTCTATTACGAATAGCCTCCCACGTAGAACCTTTTTCCGTCACACGGCTTACCCATACCAGATACCAGGCCTGATTATTCGCGGCCTAAAGAGGCAACTGCCCTGGGTTTTTTGGCCCATTGGGCCTAAACTGAACAGCACCCGTTCAATCTTGAGTCACGCATTATGGTCTCTATTAAAATCCCAGCTTCACGTGTCCCTGCCACTCATGATGGCACTCTCAACTCTGGTGAAATGGCTGACGCACAACCAGAATTGATCGAGATCGAACTACGCAATCCATGGATGGCAGCGGTACTCGCTTGGGCGTTACCTGGTCTGGGCCACATTTACCAGGGACGCATTGGCAAGGGACTCCTATTCTTCATCTGCATCCTGGGCACCTTCGTGTACGGCATGTATATCAGCAACAGCAAAGTCGTCTATGCCGCCGTGCCCTGGGAGCAACAATACCGCTGGCAGTACTTATGCCAACTCGGCGTAGGACTGCCCGCCACCCCCATGCTCTGGCAGCGCGAGCGGGCCTTAGAAGTCCATCAGCGCCGCAGGTTAAATGGCAGGCAATCCGAAAAAGCCTACACAGGATTCATGGCACCCCCTGGCCCGGACCTGACACCTTGGAAAGACGATTCTGGGAACAAATCCCTTCAGCCCAACGAACTCGCCAGAGACATCGTTGATCACCATCCTTATTTCGAGCTAGGCACGGTGTACACCGTTGTAGCAGGGCTGCTGAACATCCTGGTCATCTGCGACGCCGCCGCTGGCCCCTTGATCATTGTTCCAAACAACAAGGAAAAAGACTCCGACGACACAAAAGAAAAAAAGAAGGGCACCTGAAAACCGGATCCCAGATCATCTGCCTCACGTTACCAAAAGCAAGCTAAGGGCAGGGGGGATGAACAAGAACATCCATAAGAAAACAACATCCCAGCAACCTTCGCAATAACATCCTCAACTAAGAGCCTATCCCTAACCCCTCCCCCTTTTTCGGGGGAGGGGGATTTGGGATAGGCTCTTAGCAAGTCGCAACACGACAGCCACTCCACACCAACCCGCAGGTCAAAAAACCTTGTTCCTTTCCCAGCTATCGATGCAATACTTGCCGCTCTTAGCGAGCATGAATTTATGGTACGCCCTGCCACTGATCGTCAGCGTCAGCCTGGTCTGCGCCGCCACACGTCACGAAGAGCTCAACGTCATACTCCAACACGCAGTCCGCTTCGGCCTTTGGATCGCAGTCTTCATGGGCGTCGTCATGGGCCTCTTAAAACTAATGGACGTCATGGCCTGAAAACTCGCAGTAAGAACCCGCATAAAGAGCCCGTAGCAAAAGCAAGACACTCGACGAAACTCCTCCCACCCCTTATGCTCACAGCACCCCCACACCAAACACTACGCGTCCGTAGCTCAATTGGATAGAGCACTGGTCTTCGGAACCAGGGGTTGGAGGTTCGAGTCCTCCCGGGCGTGCTTGTTCTAAACCTTGTCGAAACTAGAGTTTCCGGCGATCTGATTGAGGAAGTATTCTGGGTGGCATGGGGGAGTGATGTCCTTTCTGTAGGAAAGCCATATTAGGCGATAATCCCGCTGACCACATGACCATGAACGTCGGTCAATCGATACCGGCGTCCCTGGTATTTGAATGTAAGCCGTTCGTGGTCAATCCCCATCAAGTGCAGGATAGTGGCGTTGAGGTCGTGCACATGTACCCCATCCTCGACGATGTTGTAACTGAAATCGTCCGTGGCACCATAAGTAGTTCCCGGCTTAATTCCCCCACCAGCCATCCAGATGGTGAAGCACCTCGGATGATGGTCCCGTCCGAAGTTGTTCTCGGTTAGCAGGCCTTGAGAATACGACGTGCGGCCAAATTCACCACCCCAGATCACGAGTGTATCTTCTAACAACCCGCGCTGTTTGAGATCCTGCACCAATGCCGCCGAAGCCTGATCCGTCTCTTTTGCTTGCTTGGCAATTTCTGTCGGTAAATTGGCATGTTGATCCCAACCCTGGTGATAAAGTTGGATAAACCGCACATTTCGCTCGGCAAGCCGACGAGCCAATAAACAGTTGGCCGCAAAGGTGCCGGGAGTCCTTGCATCATCTCCATAAAGCTTGAAAGCCGACTCGGGTTCACTGGAAAGATCAGTGGCCTCAGGAACACTCGTCTGCATTCGAAACGCCATCTCATATTGTGCAATCCGTGACTCAATCTCGGGGTCAAGTTCATTATCAAACTGGTGTCGATTCAACTCGTTGATAGTATCCAGCTGTGCGCGACGCCGTGAGCTGCATACACCGTCGGGATTCGTGAGATACAAAACGGAGTCTTTTCCTGCTCGAAAACGCACACCTTGATACTTTGAATCGAGAAACCCCGAGCCCCACAGCCTGGCATAAAGCGGTTGCCCACCCTTGCCAGCGGACGTTAGCACGATAAAGCCGGGCAAATTAGCATTTTCAGACCCCAGCCCATACATCAACCATGCCCCGAGCGATGGTCTGCCGGCAATCTGTGAGCCTGTCTGGAAGAAAGTGATGGCAGGATCATGGTTTATTGCCTCGGTATGCATGGACCTGATAAAACAAATATCGTCTACAATCCTGCGATGGTAAGGCAACTGGTCGCTCAACCACGCGCCGGAATCACCCCATTGCTGGAACTCGAATAGGGAGCCTGCCAATGGGAGGGAACTCTGATTGACCGACATACCGGTCAGACGCTGCTCCCCCCGAACTTCAGATGGCAACTCCTCACCATTCAACTCTCTCAGGAGAGGCTTGTAGTCGAACAAGTCTTGCTGTGCCGGCGCGCCGGACTGAAACAGATAGATAATCCGCTTAGCTTTTGGCGCAAAATTCAGATCCATCATGGCGGGGGACGATTCGCCCATCAGGTGGGATAATGCCAGAACACCGATCCCGGTTGCACCTGACTTGAAAAAGTGACGCCGGTTAACCGACAACGGGCCATTGGATGTATCGTGAGGTTTTCGTAACATCTTCTAGCGCTTCCACACGGTGACATCAAGGTTCAGAATGACTTGACAAACGACGGTCATTGCCGCGGCTTCCACTTCAGACACATCGCGTTCCCATTCTAAATCGCCAAATTGGACTAATTGTGAAGCTTCAGTACGATTGGAACTGTAGTACACGCGTTCTTCATTAAGGAGACGAACAAGCAAGTCCTGCTCTATATTATCTGGCTTTCTACCGGTAAATGCAAGGAACGCAGAAGCTATTCTCTCTTCGTCGGTACCATGATTGAAGATTACTTTTCCAGCCAGCTCACGTGCGGCCTCAACGAATTGGACATCGTTCAACAACACCAATGCTTGCAGTGGTGTGTTGGTGTGTGATCGCTTCACCGTACAAACCTCACGGCTTGTTGCGTCGAAGGCCATCATATTTGGAAGCGGCGCCGTTCGCTTCCAGACCGAGTACAAAGATCTTCGGTAGAGTGCCTTGCCAACAGACTGCTGATAAGGGGGAGACATTGTGTTCGACTCGCGCCACAGATCACCACCGGCCTGGTAGGGAGAAACGGGCGGTCCCCCTTGCTTGTGGTTCAGCAAACCCGAGGCTGTCAGTGCGAGATCGCGAATCTGCTCTGCCGCCAACCGAGAGGAAGGACCTCGCGCGAGCAAACGATTTTCTGGATCGAGAGCCTGGAGTTGCTGCGTAACCGTTGAATCCTGTCGATAGGTTGCTGACAGAACCAGATTCCTGCAAAAACGCTTGATGTCCCAACCATTCTCAATCAGGTCGCGTGCCAGCCAATCTAGGAGCTGGAGATGGGTCGGCAAATCGCCTTGCAGGCCGAAGTTCTCCGGTGTACGCACGAGTCCCGCACCATAAAAATTCTGCCAGAGTCGATTGACGATCACGCGCGAGGTGAGAGGATGTTGAGGGTGAGTCGCCCATTGCGCGAGTCCCAGCCGATTACGCGGAACATCTTCAGGGAACTGGGGGGGAATTGCCTCGAAAGTGTCACGCATTACAAGAGTCTGGTTGCTCGTCGGAGCATCGTACTCTCCACGTGCCAGGATATGAGCCGGTCGAGGCTGTGGCATCTCTTCCATAATCGGAATTTCATGGATGGATTCTTCTGCCATGACCAGAGTCTTTTTCGCAGCAAGCAATTCCTTGTAAGCAGAACGACAGATCGGATCAATTGCAGAGGCAAAATACTCTGGCGTCAGCTGTAGCGGTTCGCCCAAGGCGAGATGGCGTAATTCGGTAGTGGCCAATGCTCGTTTGTAAAACTGGACATCGTCAATCAATCCACCCGTGAATCCCCGGGAACGAAACCGTTGTCCAATCACAAGCGTACCACCATAGTTGCCGGTTCCGTTGGCACTCTTGACGATTCTGTCGCGAAGAATCTCAGTCTCAAGAAGCTCGCCGTTGAGAAATAGTTTCAGGCCCGCTGCAGTTGACGAGCCATCGAATGTCGCTGCCAGCTGTTGCCACTGACCTGTAGGAATTGGCTTTAGCGAACGTACACCCATTCCGTTGCCAGGCCACACGCGGTACATGCGAGACTCGACAAAACCATTCTCAATTGTCAGATCCCAACCGTTGTAGCCAGCGTCGGTACCCCGAGTGTGGTGGGCGACGACAGAACGGAGTGGGGATCGGCTTGTCTCCTGCAGAGTAACGACCAGACTAAAAGGAGTCCATCGATCCACAGGTTCCACGCCTTTGATCGCCATCCCACGCTCACCATCGAGACGCACCGCTCGCCGCTTTCCACGAGCCGGCTCGAGACGTGGAACTTTTGATTGCTCAACCGTTGCCAATTGCAGATCGGCTGTCTTCTGCAAGTTGTCAGTCGTGGGAAAGTACGAAGTACTTTTTGATTCATTAAAAGGTTGGTCAAAGTCAAGTGCGGTGACCAGATCAGGAATCTGGAGGGCTTGACCCGAATTCACCTTTTGCCACTCACTCACACGCGCGGCTGCTGACGCCAAGGCGTTTTGATAGGCTGTTGTCGCAGCTGCAAGCTCGCTCTGCGCGGTCTGCAACTCCGACGTTTGCGCTTGGGTTGGCAGTAACATCGTTGGAGAGGGTACTTTAACCGTGTCGTCGTAGAGTCCGTATTCGTCGATCGAGTTAAAGAATGCTGACAGGGAATAGTAATCACGAGTAGAAATGGGGTCGTACTTGTGATCGTGGCACCGCGCACACTCCAAAGTCAGTCCCAATACGGCTGTGCCGAATGTGTGGACCCGGTCTGCTACACCCTCGAGCCGCCATTCTTCAAAGACGGCACCTCCCTCGTTGTTCAGGCGGTGGAGCCGATTGAAAGCCGTCGCCATGCGCTGATCGCGAGTCGGGTTTGCCAGTAGATCGCCAGCAAGTTGCCAGGTGAGAAATTTGTCGTAGGGAAGGTTTTGATTGAACGCCTTGACGACCCAATCGCGATAGGGCCATTGCGTGTTCAACTTATCGGACTGATACCCGTAAGAATCGGCATAGCGGGCCGAGTCAAGCCAGGCCGCTGCCATATGTTCGCCATACGCATCGGATCCAAGCAAGCGTTCCACGACCTGTTCGTAGGCCGCATCTCGATCACTTAAAATCGCTTTCTCAAAAGCTTCCAATTCTGGGAGCTTAGGTGGAAGCCCGGTCAAGTCAAAAGTAACTCGACGCAACCACCGTAAGGGGGCCGCCTCCACAGTTGGTTGGAGTCCCTCATGTTCGAGCTTAACAAGAACGAACCGATCCAAGGGCTGTCTTGGCCAACTTGCATTCCTCACAGCAGGCAGCTGTACCGTATCAGAAAGTTCTTGGAAGGCCCAATGCTGCTCGAAACGTGCCCCATCTTCAATCCAGGATTTGAGTAGGCGTTTCTCGCTTACCGACAGCGAAAGCTTCGACCGCGGAGGAGGCATGATTTCGTCTGGATCGTTGCTGTTGATTCTCCGCAGTAACTCACCTGACTCGATTACTTCCACAGGACCATCTGATGTATCCAATCTGAGATCTGCTTGTCGCTCTGCGGGATCAGGTCCATGACAAAAGTAACACTTGTCCGATAGAATCGGGCGAATATCACGATTGAAGCTGATCTTTTGGTCCGCCGCAACAACCAGAGGCCAACTGCAAGTGACGAAGAGTACGGCGTAGTAGCAGTTGGAATTTAACATAAAACGAATCGACTTCATTACCAAAGCATGTACTCAATGAGCCAATAGATTGGCCATAAGAAATCAGCGAGAGAGAGGACACAAGGTATTATACTCCAAGCCAGTCCCACCAACTACACACAAGGAAAGAAAGGAAAGAGTACTTGTTGAAATCACGGGTTTTTAGTGAACAGGCTTCAAAGCGGGACGTTTGTTTTTCTTAGAGAGTCCCGTGGTGGCAGGGGGGCGCTGGTTGATGATTCCTAGGCGGTCGTATTTGCAGGCAGATTAGGAGTTTACGGCGAACCGGCTACCGATGTATTTCTCCAAAAAAACCTGGTTCCGCTTTTTGAGTGACAAGCGTCGTGCAAAACTGGCATTTGATGATTTCGACCCCGAGTATCATCGAATTTGCGGGCTGGACGAGAACGTTGAAGATACGCCCAAGTATCTGACGCACGAAAAAAATGGCAAGCGCACCGACTATGGCCTCGTGCAACGCTACGTGGTTCGCTACGGCAATCGAAACCTTGTCGTGCTTGGCCTAAGGGTGCCCTTGTACCCGTCTCGACCTCATCATCAATGGGCAAATCGATCGCCAGGCTTTCGACGTGCCGACGAAAATCTTCTACCGTTTTGATGCTGGCAATTTTAGCGAATTTCAAGTGTTTACCTTACCACCCTGGCGCTGCTTCCCGCTTTTAGTTTCTCGACTTCTGCGAGTGTTGCCATCGAGGTGTCCCCAGGAGTCGTCATGGCCAAGGCACCATGGGCAGCACCGTACTGGACCGCTTGTTCTGGATCGGCCGTGGTGAGCATGCCATAGATAAATCCTGCGGCAAAGCTATCTCCTCCCCCCACACGATCAAATATTTCTAGATTCTGACGATTCGTCGCCTCGTAAAACTGACCGTCGTACCAGCAGATTGCTCCCCAGTCGTTGCAGGTTGCCGACTTCACCGATCGGAGTGTGGTCGCAATTCCACTGAAATTGGGATAGATTTCAGCCGCTTGGCCGATCATTCGTTTGTAGCCATCGATGGGTAGTAGCTCCATGTTGTCATCGACACCTTCAATTTCCAAACCCAGGCAGGCCGTAAAATCTTCTTCATTACCGATCATGACATCCACATGGGGTGCCAACCGACGGTTGACTTCCTGGGCTCGCTCAGCACCACCAATCGAATTCCAGAGTGAGGGCCTGTAGTTGAGATCGTAAGAGGTCACCACTCCGTGTTCTTTGGCTTTGCGAAGCGCTTCTTCGACAACCGCAGGAGTTGTATCTGAGAGAGCTGCAAAAATACCACCCGTATGGAACCAGCGCGTGCCCAATTCACCAAATAGGGTATCCCACTGAATCTGGCCTGCTTCCAGTTGCGAAGCGGCCGTATGACCACGATCCGAACAACCTACCGCACCACGAACACCAAAGCCTCTTTCCGTAAAATTCAGTCCGTTGCGCACGGTGCGACCAACTCCATCGTAGGGGACCCAACGGACGTACGACGTGTCAACTCCACCCTGGCACATCAAATCCTGCACCAGATGGCCAACTTCGTTGTCTGCCAGGGCTGTAACCACGGCCGTGCGTAACCCAAAACATTTTCGCAATCCTCGTGCCACATTGTATTCGCCACCTCCTTCCCATGCCTGGAAGCAGCGGGTGGTCCGCACGCGGCCATCGCCCGGATCAAGACGCAACATCACTTCACCAAGCGAGATGAGATCGTAATGGCAATCTTCGGAAGGGCGGATCGATAATTCTGTCATGAACTTTCTCTTTGTTTCTGGATTGATTACGTAACGATTGTTGTTGCTTGACGAACTGCACTTTCGACAGGTTTGAAATTTCCGTCCGCATAAAGGGCCGGCTTCACCATCCAACTCCCTCCACAGGCCAAAACAGGTGCAAATGCCAGGTACTCTGCCAGGTTGTCCGCCCCGATACCACCCGTGGGGATAAATCGTATCATCTGATACGGCGCTGCAATCGCCTTGAGCGTTTTTAACCCACCTAGTGCTTCGGCAGGAAAAAACTTGACTGTTTGCAAGCCATGGTCAAGCGCCATCTCAATTTCTGTCGGGCTGCTGACGCCCGGAAAAATTGGTAATTCTTTGTCCAGACAGTGGCGGACTACTTTGGGATTAAAGCCTGGTGTCACTGCAAATTGAGCGCCTGCGTCAATGGCCCGATCGACTTGCTCGACCGAGAGCACCGTACCAGCGCCAACCAATAGATCTTGTCTAGCGGACATGGCACGAATCGAAGCTTCGGCAGCATCCGTACGAAAGGTAACCTCAGCAATGGGTAAGCCACCGGCCACCAGGGCGTCTGCCAGGGGATCTGCCTGCTCTGCCTTTTCCAGGGCGATGACCGGTATGATCTGAAGCTGTTTGATCTGTTGTCGTATTTCAATTGCTGTTTGCATAAATCGATTTCCTAATCTCAATTAGCTTAAAGACGATTGACCGTCAGGCCTCCGTCGATGGGAAGGACGGCCCCCGTTGCGTAGCTCAATGCTCCACTGGCCAGGAGTGCCGCCGCACGACCAACATCCTCTGGTTCTCCCCAACGCGACTCGATGGTAAGTCCAGCGGCGATGAGTTGGTTGTATTTTTCAGCAACAGCAGAGGTCATGTCGGTACGGATGAAGCTGCTCCCCACTCTGGCATTCTAACGTTTCTAACCAATGAAGTACGTGCATGACCATAATTATATTCTCCTGAAATGGTCTTCTGGTGAAGAGAGCCCGCAGTTCTGATCGTACCGATTAACCCGTCAGTAACGATCTCTAGGCAATAAATCTGGCAAGTTGGGGCAGGCATCCAGGGCAGACCCTGTCAGATATTTTCTGTGTCGATTATCCTGAAAGGTACTGGCTCGTATCAACAATCCGGTTTTCTCAGACCCACAATTGCCCATTGAGTGAAATCGGTTCCGGGCAATTCACTTGTAGGATCTATTCCAAGGGTATCAGAGACGAATGACTTTAAAAACAAATATCAACCCACGCTATCTCATCCGTCTGGGCATTGTTGGCATCATGTGTACCGGGATGTGTCTGTATTGCATTTACGATGGCAAAGTCGCCTACCCGGCCCAACGTGAGAGAGCATTGGCTTACCAAGAATTTGAAAAAGAAAATTCTCAACTGGGCCAATTGGATCTCTTCAAGGCATGGAAAGTCTATGCAGCCGAGCGCGATTGGGACCCTGGTGTCGGTGGCACACCCATAACACCTTATGGTGTACCGAAAAAAGAGTACCAGTTCAATCAGCAGTTTGGCATGGCTGCCATTACGGGGCTCATCGGTATGATCTTTCTCTACAAGTTACTGAGCAACCGTGGGTGTTGGATCGAAGCCGATGACAAAAAATTGCGCAGCAGCGAGAAACGAGAAGTACCCTTTGACGCGATTGAGGCGCTCGACAAAAAACTTTGGTCGAACAAAGGCATTGCCAAAGTTCTCTACCAGAATCAGGGTAAGCAGCAAAAAATTGTGCTTGATGATTGCAATTATGAGCGAGATTCAACGCAAGAAATCCTCCGCCATGTGGAAGCAAATATAGACCCTGCAAAAATTGTGAACGGCAAACCCGAAACATTACCGGAAGAAGACGCGACGCAAGATGAGGGAGCAAACGAATCGTAGGACCTTGTCTCTACTGTTCTAGATGCCCTTGTCGATGCCGTGTTATCCTCTCGTTGTATTGCCGGGCCGCTGGTAGGAAGGCGAGCTTTATATGCGCAAACTACGAACAAATGGTGCTGCGTTGATATCAAATCCGGTTTTTCATGCTTTGAATCGCCGACTTAATCGCATCTGGGTCGCTCGTGTTTGCGAGTTCACGGGCGAGTATTCCTGGCGCGCGGCTGCAAAGGAAATGATGCACTGGCAGACGCGCTGAGCCATTTGTTATCGGTTGGCTTCTATTTGCTGCATATTGGCTTTATCTTGCTTGCTCTGAAACTTGGAGGTCCGGTCAGGGAGCTAGTAGCAGCCATCGAACTGGTCAGCACAAAGATTGGCCTGGTGCTCGTGGTATTGGCCTGCTCGCACTTCGTTCGTTGGGCCCTCTATGCTCAAATTCATGGCAAACCCCGGCCTCTAGGACCATCCACTTCGACGTAGGCGTACCCCCTATGTCGTTGGAGCTAAGCTTGGCTGAAATCTGTGGGTCAAGCGGTAGGATGTGCCTAATCCTTATTTCTCCCAGAAGATGGGCATTTTTTCCGTAAAAACGGGCCTTCTCTGGTCTTTCACGCCGTTGTGGTGCCCTTGGGTGAGGGCTATAATCGCCAGTTCGCTATTTTACCACCCCACCTTAGCTACTGCTGTCTGGACTCCCGCCTATGCAATTTTGGCTACTGGATAGGATCACCTCCTACGAGCCCGACAAACGCCTGACGGCAGTAAAAAACGTCTCTCTGGCAGAAGAATATCTCGCGGACCATTTTCCCGAGTTTCCTGTTTTGCCAGGAGTCTTCATGTTGGAGGCTGCCACCCAGGCAGCAGCCTGGCTAGTCAGGCTCAGCGAGAATTATGCGCATAGTATCGTTGTGCTCCACGAAGCACGTGCGGTGAAGTACGCAGATTTTGTGACCCCCGGAAATACACTCACCATGCATGTTGAGCAGACCAAAAGCGACGAGCGGTATGTGAACATGAAATTCCAGGGCGAAGTCAATGGTAGCATTTCTGTCAGCGGTCGCCTGGTTATTGAACGTTACAATCTGACAGATGCAGATCCCAGTAAAGAAGGGCTGGATGCTCGTATGATTGAGCACCAACGCATGTCCGAAGAAATTTTAACTCGGGGCATGCAAGTTGCCTAAAACTTAATTGCTAAACTTTAATCGCCTGGCCTGTACCCCGAAATCCTAAATACCCAAGAGACCTTCTTGCTGATCTGTTTTTAAAATATTCCTTGGATACACCATGAACAACTTGGCTGCTAACAAACAGTCCAAAATTTTTTAGTACACGAAAGTGGAGGTTGATACCACAATGCCATCCGAAGAAGAAATTTTTGATAAGGTGCGAGAAGCACTCGTCGATGCCCTCGGAGTCGATGATGACGATGTAACACCCACAGCAACTCTGCAAGGTGATCTCGATGCGGAGTCTATTGACTTCCTTGATATCGTTTTTCGCTTAGAAAAATCTTTTGATATCAAAATCGAACGCGGTGAATTATTCCCTGAAGACATTTTGACGGATACCGAATTCGTCCAAGAGGGGAAAGTCAACGAAGCGGGAATCGCCAAATTACGCGAAAGAATGCCGTTTGCAGACCTGTCAAAATTCGAAGCAGAACCCATTGTTCAAAACCTGGGACAACAGCTTACTGTGAAGGACATGTGCAACTTTGTGGCCCATAAATTGGCTGCCTAGTGCCGTTTGGTCTTAAGGTTGTCTGGTTAAGATGATTCTCCCGCATGCGGAGTCCACACGCCAGAAGCCCAAACGTCTCCGAGATAACCTCAAAGAAAGCCCCCTCCATCATGCGTTGGTTCTGGATCGATCGGTTCACCGAATTTGTATGCGGCTCACATGCCGTGGCCGTAAAAGGTGTGACGTTGTCGGAAGGCCATATGCATGATCATTTTGTAGGCTATCCAATCATGCCTAATTCACTGGTGACAGAGGGCATGGCTCAGGCCGGTGGCTTATTGGCGAGTGAACAATACGGATTTAGTGAATTGGTCGTGCTGGGCAAACTGGCCAAGGCAAAATTTCATAGCTGCGTGCGACCAGGTGACACCTTGACCTATCGTGTGAAAATCGATTCTGTAAGAGATAGCGGTGCCGCAGTGACAGCGAAGGCCTTTGTCAAAGACGAGCTTCATGCCGAAGCATTGCTTTTTTATGCTCGGTTGGGTGAAGACAATAAAGAATTGGGGGGTGCTCGACTTTTTCGTCCGCGCGATTTGCAACATTGGCTTGGCCTGTTACAGCTTTTCGAAGTAGGAGTCCATTCCGACGGAACCTCAATGCAAGAACATGAATACCCACTTGATGAATCCGTAATTCACTGAAACTTCGGCATTTCTCATCTCATTGGAAATTTGACCCTGCAATTTGCCAACACCATGGAGCGCTGTCATGCGACGTCGCACTGTAGTCACCGGGATCGGCTGTGTGACACCCCTGGGAACCACCGTCGAAACCCTCTGGAATAACCTGCTCGCTGCAAAGAGTGGTGTAGGAAAAACGACACTGTTCGACGCTTCGAATTTTCCGACGAAGATTGCCGCAGAAGTACGCGATTGGTCGGTTGCCGATGTGGGCGAAGATGCCAGTACATGGCAACATCGTAGTCGCCATAGTTGCTTTGCAGCTGGTGCCGCCACCCAAGCCATGGCCGACTCAGGAGTTCTTGATACGGTAGAACCCGCACGCTTTGGTGTTTATCTGGGAGCCGGAGAAGGGCAACAGGATTTCTCGCGCTTTTCCGAAATGATGGCAGCAGGATTGAACACGGAAGGAGATTTCAACCTGCAAGGTTTCGTCGAAAAGGGAATTGCTATCCTCGACCCAAGCGCCGAATTGGAGCAAGAACCCAATATGCCTGCTGGATATCTGGCTGGCATGTTTAATGCCCAAGGTCCAAACCTAAACTGCCTGACTGCTTGTGCGGCCAGCAGTCAGGCCATCGGCGAAGCGACTGAAATAATTCGTCGCGGCGAAGCCGATGTGATGCTCTCTGGAGGCACCCACAGCATGATTCATCCGTTTGGTGTCACGGGTTTCAATTTGCTCACTGCATTGAGCGAACAGAACGAAGCACCAGAAAAAGCTTCGCGACCCTTTGATATGAACCGGGATGGCTTTGTGCTAGGCGAAGGAGCCGCCATAGTTGTGCTTGAAGAGTACGAACATGCAAAGGCCCGAGGTGCACAGATTTATGCCGAAATTGCAGGCTACGGTACAACTGCCGATGCGTTTCGAATTACCGATACGCATCCAGAGGGACGCGGTGCCACGAGCTGCATCAAGATGGCGCTTGCCGATGCCGGTAAGAATAAGGATGAAATCCACTACATCAATGCCCATGGCACCAGCACCGTGGTGAATGACAAAGTCGAAAGCCTGGCAATCCGGCAAGCCTTTGGCGAATACGCTGATGGTATTCCCGTTTCTAGTACCAAAAGCATGACCGGTCACTTGATCGCTGCGGCAGGTGCCACGGAGCTAATCGTTTGTCTCATGGCACTCAAGCACAACGTGGTGCCACCCACAATTAATTACGAAACACCCGATCCCAATTGCGACCTGGACTACGTCCCCAATGCCGCCCGGGACCATGATTGCAAAACGGTGCTCTCCAATAGTTTCGGTTTTGGTGGACAAAACATCACATTGATTGCCAACGCAGTGTGAGCAACTCTTTTTCTGGGGAATGAAGTTGCCATCCAGAGAGATTCTTTCACCGGCTCATCGGCACTCACTACTCCCTGCTAGAAACCGAAGACACAACAATAAGCCGGAGTCTTTACAGCCATTAGCCTCTTGTCCGCCACAGCGGACAAGAGGCAAGCCGGTTTGCCTCCCGTGCTCTGCACACCCAGAGAGAACCAATCCTGATGCTCCTTGTAAAAACCTAAAGGATTCGCCTGAAGGCGAGGGTTTTAGACCCATCGCAAGGACAATAAAAAGCCAGTTGCCCATTTGTGCTTCCCTGCACAATTGGCAACTGGCTTGGCGCAATTCCCTTCACGCAATCTCGTGAATCCGTTCTCTCTTCGAATCAATAAGGCCCAATCGATGGTGGGTTATTCCGCAGGAAATCGCGCGGGCCACGAACCGTGTAGTAGGGATAAGCAACCTGTCCTCCAGGAGGACTGGGAGCAAAGTTGTACGATTCTGGGTACCCACACGACTGGAAACCGTTTCCGTTGCAACAGCCACTGGAACACTGTCCATTGTCACATCCCGTACAACAACTTCCGCAACAATCACCACAACAATTGTCTGGACAACAACAGTCGGGTTCACAGCAATTCTTCTTATTGCGTTTGCTGAATAGCCCTCGTGAGTTACCAAGAATTGAGCTTCCTGGTGGACGACACGCAGTACGGCAGGAACATGATCCACACCCGCATGACGAACAAGTCACCTGACATCCTTGTTGGCAACAACCCCCGCCGCCAAGCATACGGTTGTTTGCGCAGCCACTCGTTATCAAACAAACGATTAAACCAAGTAAACATAGTCTCATCAGAATTCCCCCCCCCTGAAAAAAATCTGGATCACTCGCCGACCTAGCGCCTCCTCATCGGGAAGGAGTCACGATATCGATTGCGGGTTGTCACCGTTTGTGTGCGACATTACGAGCATTTGGTAAAATTGGTATCGGCGGTAAAATCGACAACATTCAACAAATCGTTCAAGGCAGTCGGAAGAATGCTAGCAAAGAAAAACACCCTCGTTCCAAGACCAGGATCCAAATCAGCTATCAAATTGAGGGCTAGCCGCGCCTGCTGACGTCGGAGAAAGCGTATTTGCCCCATCAACGCTCTTGGTAACTGTCTGCTATTTTGCTACAACTGCATCCCCATTCAACCAACAATTGCTGGCATAGCTATCGGCCTCTGTCTGCAGATAATGTTTACTGATTAGGCATTGCATGGATGCAATGTTGCTCGACTCTGTGCTTTAGGTCAGGGATGATCGGTGAGTAACTTTTCTCGCGCTATTCGAATCGCATTACGGCACCGCCTGACCGTCGTCGCTTCCATACTCTGCTCATTCGTGGTAGCCATTCTATGGGCTGCGAACATCGCTACCGTGCTACCTGTGGTCGATGGTGTGATGCAAAACAAGTCGGTACCACAGTTAATTGACGAAACAATTTCTACTTCCAACAGCTTGATTGCTGAATGCGACGAGCAACTTGAAACAATCCAAAAACAATTGACTCGCGATGCCTCGCTGGCCCAAGACAAGCTACGTGGTCAACAAATGGGACTTGAATACCGTCGTGATAAAGCACAAACAAGAAGAGCTTTTTGGAAATGGTTGCAACCCTCTGCCCATCGCTGGCTACCAGCAACGCCCTTTTATACACTGATGGCAGTTTGTATTGCCCTCTTTGTGGGCACATTTGTGAAAAGCTTGTTCCGTATAGCAGGTTCCTATTTCATGGCCCGGTTAGGTCAACTTACTGATTTTGAACTTCGCAAAGAATTCTATCGCCGTACACTCCAACTTGATCTGGCTACTTTTCGTCAAACGAGCCCTGGCGATTTGCTCAACCGTTTTACCGGCGAAATCGCCGCTATTGCGGCAGGCACTCAAACGGTCTTTGGCATGGCAATCCGTGAACCACTAAAAATGGTCGCCTGTTTGTTATTAGCAGCATGGGTAAGCTGGCAATTATTGCTCTTTACGATCGTTTCAGCACCACTAGCCGCCTATGCGATCCATTGGCTCTCTAAGGCGCTCAAGCGTGCAAATCGCCGTGCCCAAGAAGAGTTCTCTAGTGTATTCAATCTTTTGGAAGAAACTTTCGGTAGCATGAAGGTCATTAAAGCTTTTACGATGGAATCAAGAGAACGTAGTCGATTTCATCAAACCTCGAAGCAGTACTATCGACGTTCTATGAAAATTGCCATCTACAATTCATTGGTCAGTCCCACGACCGAGATGATGGGAATTGGCATGATCGTGGCGGCGATGCTCGCAGGTGGATTTCTGGTCTTGAATGAAGAAACCCACCTGTTTGGTATTCGTATCAGCGACATGCCACTCAGTCATGGCATGATGGGCCTTTTCTTTGGCAGCCTGGCTGGTGCAAGTGATCCTGTCAGGCGATTATCGGGTGTCTTCAATAATTTGCAACGCGCCGCTGCAGCCAGCGATCGTGTGTTCAACTTGCTTGATCGTGATTCCATGGTAATCGATCCTCCCGTACCTGCTAAACTCCCTCCGCGACTTGGACGTCTTCAATTTCGCAATGTTTCTTTTGCCTACAACAAGAGCGAATTGGTACTCGAAAACGTCAACCTGCAAGTGAAACAAGGCGAAACGATTGCGATCATGGGGCCCAACGGCTGTGGTAAATCCACACTGATGAACATGCTGACTCGATTCTACGATCCTGTGCAGGGTGCTGTGACTGTAGACGGCATTGATCTTCGTGATGTGCGCTTACGTGATCTGCGCAGTCGCATTGGTTTAGTCACACAAGAAACCATGCTTTTCGATGATACCGTGGCGGGCAATATACAATACGGCACTCCACAGGCCACACGCGACCAGATTGAGCAAGCAGCCCAACAAGCCCACGCACATCAATTTATTCTCAATCAATTGGCTGAAGGCTATGAAACCCAATGCGGGCCTAGAGGGAATCAACTCTCGGGTGGGCAACGCCAACGAATCACTTTGGCCCGCGCGATCTTGCGTGATCCCGAGATTCTGATCCTGGACGAAGCAACCAGCCAGATTGATGTAGAAAGTGAACAATTAATTCACGATGTACTACAAAATTTCGTGAAAGATAGAACCGTCTTCATGATCACACACCGGCCCAGCACATTGGCGCTGGCAGATCGAATTATCGTGATGGATCATGGCCACGTGGTTGATATGGGAAGTAGCGAGGAATTATCGGCTCGCTGTGAACTTTTCCGACGCTTGGCGCATCTGGAATACCGAGAAAGTGCCTAGAACGGCCTCTTGCCAAGGCAACCGCAGAACGTGTTCCTTACAAGGCACTTGGATAAGCTCTTCGTTCGCTTCGTTTCCTTCTGTTCAATTTTTACAGTGAGGCAAATGGCACGCCTGCTAAGGGACAAACTAATGGATTTACAGAAGGGAACAAAGCAAACCAAGGATAGGAGCTAGGACCTGCCAAACGCATCTCTCGACTCGCGACTCGCCCCACTCTAAGATAGGTATTGGGCTAATATTTGAGTTTATTTCTGAATCGTATTTTTCTCTTGCGAGAATGAGGACCAGGATGGAATATTTGATTAAGAGGTGCTTGCTCATGAAATAATTCCTTATTTTCTGTCCCCTTCAGATTAATGACTTATTCAACTTGGTCCTTTGCTCCCCATTCCATGCCACTCCACCAACTTCATACGCAACACGATCGTTCCTTCGCCGCCAATCGTTATGTTTATCCCGTGCTGAGTAGACGTTCGGGAGGTATTTCAGTTGGCGTCAACCTGAATCCGGACAAAGTCTGTAATTTCGATTGCATCTACTGCCAGGTTAATCGCAGGGAGCAAAGTGAAACGCGTTTTGTTGGAATAGAAATCTTGCTTTCTGAATTACGTGAAGTACTAGCGCATGTACATTCAGGGAACATTTACAAGACCGATCAGTTCCAGGACACTCCGGCTAAGTTACGTCGCTTGAACGACATAGCCTTCTCCGGTGATGGTGAACCTACAACCTATAAGAATTTCGATTCCATCATCGCAGCATGCGCCGAAGTAAAAAAAAGCATGGGCCTCAACGAAGTGAAAATGGTGCTTATCACCAATGCAAGCATGTTTCACCGCAAGCACGTGGAGCAAGGCCTGGCAACTCTAGACTGCAATCAGGGAGAGATTTGGGCCAAATTAGATGCGGGAACTTCTGATTACTACCACTTGATAGAACGCACACCCATTCCGTTTCAAAGAATACTCGACAACATCACATCTGCTGCCATGAAACGACCACTCGTCATTCAGTCACTCTGGATGCAAGTCAATGGTGAAGGTCCTTCACCTGAAGAGCTAATGTCCTACTGCGATCGACTCAATGATATTATCTCTGCAGGAGGAGCGTTGAGCCTGGTGCAGACCTATACGGTAGCACGACGACCCGCTGAAAGTAATGTTTTACCACTTGCAGATGCGAAGATTGACGCAATCTCCCAACTGGTCCGTGACCAGGTAGGAATTCCCGCTGCTTCCTTTTATGGTTCGACAGGTTATTGACTATCGACCAGCCTACGTCCAATAAGTATACTACTGCCAAGTCAATTCCTAACATTTAAGATGCCAGAATTCGCAAGAAGCAACCTATTACAGACTTCTTACGTTTTGCAACCAAAAAGTAAAATTGTCTAATCATAAAGGACATTTCTAAGGGAGATGTTCCTAAGTGAATGTCTCGGGTCCCTGCCCATTCTCCAAGAAATAAGAATCCCTGAATGAATATTGCAGTCATAGGTACAGGCTATGTTGGTTTGGTAAGTGGCACTTGCTTCGCCGATAGCGGTAATGACGTGATTTGCGTCGATATTGATGCTGAAAAAGTTGCTGCCCTCAAGCAAGGCAAGATCCCTATCTATGAACCCGGCCTGGAGGAAATGGTCTCGTACAACATTTCGGTGGGTCGGTTGTCCTTTACTACTGAACTCTCAGCAGCCGTCGCATCGGCTGACATCATCTATCTAGCCGTCGGAACCCCGCAGCAGGATGATGGGGCTGCTGATTTGTCAGCACTTTGGTCGGTCGTTGAAGGCATTGCTCCCCATTTGCAACCGCAGACAATTGTAGTTACCAAAAGCACTGTACCCGTTGGGACAAATACTAGCATTTACGTAAAGCTCAAAGAACTAACCGGTCGCGAACCTTTGGTAGCCAGCAATCCCGAATTCCTCAAAGAAGGCGCGGCCATCGACGACTTTGAAAAACCTGATCGAGTCGTTGTAGGAGTACGCGAAAAACAGACCGCCGAAGTATTGCGTCAACTGTACGAACCCTTTTTGCGTAACGAGAATCCTTTTTTGGTCATGACACCCGAAAGTGCTGAAATGACCAAGTATGTTGCAAATGCCCTACTCGCAACAAAAATCAGTTTTATCAATGAAATGGCAAACCTCTGCGAACGCATGGGAGGTGACATCAATGACGTGCGTCGTGGTATTGGACACGATAGTCGTATCGGCTTTGCTTTTCTCTTTCCAGGAGTCGGCTACGGAGGAAGTTGTTTTCCGAAAGATGTGCGTGCACTTTCTGCGATGGCCGATGAAAACGGTGTCAAACCAAGGATTCTCAATGCAGTTAATCAGGTAAACGAATCGCAAAAAAGTGTCATCCTTGATAAAATTGAATCCCATTTTAAAGGTCCACTCCATGACAAGATATTTGCCATTTGGGGCCTTTCCTTCAAACCCAAAACAGATGATATCAGGGAAGCACCAGCTCTTGTACTCATTGACCAATTGATAAAACAAGGCGCGGTAGTTCGAGTTCATGATCCTGAAGCCATCTCCAATGTCCAGTCGCTCTACGGTGATCGTATTGCATATTTCACAAACTCATATGAAGCGCTCCAAGGCGCTGATGCGCTCGCTATTCTGACCGAGTGGAACGACTACAAGCGTCCTAATTGGGAAGAGGTGATCAAGCAGATGAAGTCACCGATTGTCTTTGACGGACGCAATCTCTATGACACAAGTCGAATGCAAGCAAAAGGCTTTCGTTATTACAGTATAGGCCGGCCTGCTGTCTAACAGGATTTTTCATGCGGATCGTCGCATCTAAGTACCCAATCATTTCTGGACAAGGACTCTGAGGTTTGCCAGGAAACGACTTAGACCTCCTCGCCGACCAAAGCTGCGCTTCGGCGCCCAAACTTATAAAATATCCACGCTAGAAATGAATCGCTCGTTCCCCATGCGAGGAGTATAAAAAACAGCGCTTTGTTTAACGTAACCCAGAGAAACTTGACACCCCCGTAGCGTCCGTCTAGCCTAAAGTCTACAGGGCCAGGCACAGTCTGGTACGGAACAGCAAGTGGCTTTGCGACACGACCATTTAAGAATTCGTCGTCTCAGATTGCAATTACACACGTCCTCTGAGACGGGTCGCGTTTAACTTCTTCGCTGCCCTCTTAGCAATTCTTTCAGTCCATCTCTACGATGCACATTGCTGTATCGCTTTATCGTTTCGTAAATGCAGAGGAATTCTGCCATGTTCCGCAGTTTTGTATTTCTTACTTTTCTACTGTCCTGCTTGCAAACAAGAATAGCATTCGCTGATGTGCCTCTGGGAGGATTTATTCCTCTTGTGGGCATGGGCATGACCAATGAATTTCAAACAATCAATGTGATCGATTTAGGAGGCATACCGTTTATTGCGGAGCCGAGTACTTCAATCGACCCCGCTTTCCCTTTACTAGGTACGGGAGGCAATGCTTACTTTGATTTAGCACTACTCGACTCAGGAGCTGCTACCCACATTATCACCCAGGAAGCCTTCAATGGGTTTGACCTGGCCGGCAATAATATGCAAGGAACCAATATTCAGCCTGTAGGTGGTGCAACGGGAGTCATCATCACAGAAATAAACGACGCCGGCGGAATTTATGCTGCGGGTCTAGGTGATCGCACGGCGGCCGGAACTCTTCTGGACATGGACACTACTAAGCTTCGGGGACAGACAAGTGTTGCAACATTGACTGCTCCTGCAGAGTGGACCTTGCCAAATATTCTCGGACTGCCCATGGCAGCCCAGCATGCGATCGCAATTCAGAACAGTGATCCGCAAATCTTTCAACACGATGGGCGGACTGCACGGACACCTCAGGTCGAATTTCGAGATCTGGGTTCTGGAGGAGATGGCATCTTGCGTCGCGCGCCTCTTAAATTGCGCCCTGGTATTGGTTTTATCCTGTCTCTTATACACATCTGACGCTGCCGACGATACTCCTTG
>CAWWCC010000003.1:0-44834 GCA_963935315.1 uncultured Planctomycetaceae bacterium
CACAAGGAGTATCGTCGGCAGCGTCAGATGTGTATAAGAGACAGGTATCCCAGGATCGTGTCTTGTGGCTCTCGTATTCCATTGAGTGCCGGACAGTCGAGTGAACCCTCATAAGTAGCCAGGAGCAATTCTGCTAAGCGAGCGGGCTGATCATCCGCTAGAGGTTCAAATTCTAGTTTTCCATTGGGCTGCACTGGTGGGAAATGGCTTTCACCGACCGTCAGATAGTTCAAGAGGGCAAGAGGCTTGAAATCACCTGCTACGAGCATTCGTGGATCTATGTGTGTTTCGGGTCGGGTCAATATCTGCGCTAGAGCTACTGCACGTTTGTCCAGAAATTCCGTCGCCGCCCGCACGAGATCCAGAGCTGCCGGGTGATCTGTCTGCGGGAGCCAGACCACTGCGGTGCGTCCGGGTTGGATTTGAACCCAAATGACAGCAGAAATTTCTCCGCAGCTCTGCGCAATCAACAAACCCGAAAATGGCTCAGCATCGTTTTTGTTGATGGTATTGAGCGCGTGCAGGAGGCCGTCCTGTTCGTCTTCTGCCAAACCCGCGTGCAGCACTCGCAAGGCGTCGGCACATTGATGGGCAGGGCAGGTGGATATTTCATACGACTCAGGCATGGCTGCAGGATAATCCATTTGAGCCTGATTGCGTAGCACGCAGGTCTACCAGTAGCGGTCTCTTTTGTCGAGACTTTCGACCTGCTGGCGGGGCACTCGGCTGCGGGGAAAAAAGGTTTTCCACCCCGGTTTCTCTTCGTTCTCCGCAGCCTGTTCCTCTTCAGGTGGGGGGCTCTGCTGCGCAACTTCAGCAGGCGTTTGATGGGCAGGTTGTGCAGCCTCAGGTGGATGCCGCACGTTCTGAGCCATCAGGGGCTCGCTCGAACCAGGACGTTGTAATTCGAGCTCTACGGTAAAGCTTTTGTGGGGCGCATTGGCCCAGAGTACGGGAGCGGGGCGAGTATGCAATTCGCTGAAGACCTGGGTTTCGTTGCGAATCTGGTAGAGTTGCTCGGAGGCGATTGGGGTTGCCTGACGTTGGAAACCATACCGATTGACAACAAGCATCACGAGTCCCGTTGTATCGCCCGTATTGCCATAAAACGAGATACGCTGGAGGAGGCCATTGGAATCGAAATAATAGGTGAGTGACCCAGCCAGATCCTGCAGTCGGGTGCCACTAACTAGCGGAACGCGGATACCAAAAAGTCCCAATTCTGCCAGGGCAGTCGATTTGCGAGCCCAACGCTGGTAAACCCATTCCTTGCTGATATCGAAACGAAAGATTTCGGAAAGCGACATACTACGAACGCCTTCCAGCGGTGTTGTCGTCGCGTAGATTGGATTACTAGGCCCTTGGGGTTGCTGGGTTAATTCAGGAGATAACTTTGGCAAATCGCTGGCATTGGCTGAGATGTCTGCCTGGGATGGCTTTGAATCCCAGGAGGCATCCAGGTTCGTCTCCTGGGTTGCCATATACGGAACCCCTACAGCGGCGGCCAATAATACGGGTGCACCTAATAAGCGAGAAAACATCTTGTATGCCTTTGGGAATTATAAAAACTACGGGGAATGCATCAAAACGTGCCTGCGGTCGCTATCCTCATGGCTTTGCCAATAAAGACTCTCTATTTAGACTATTCAGAAACCCTGCGATTGCCTCCCGTATTGGTTATTAATCGACCTATCAAAGATGTGGACTTGCAGCGGCAGCCCTTTCCCAGACTAAGCCTTGCTACCCATGCGAACCTTGCCATCACCACAAAAGATCCTTTTGGGAGGCTCGTGTCAGGCACGAAGATGATGCTTTGAGTGACCTTGCCGATTATGCCTGGTTAACGGGCAATACTGCTGCCCTTCTGCTGGAAGAATGTCTGGTGGATCAAGCTCCCCTACATCGCCAATTGCAACGGCTGCGCAAAGTTCTCAGTCCCCAGCAGGCCGGCCTGGTTGTTGAATTGACCAGTTTGCGCCGTCGAGCCGAGACCAAATTTGGCCTTCTGGCCTCGAAGATGTTTTTTACAGAACTGGCTTTGCAGCAAGCAACCGATCTTTGGACCGCAAGCTACAAAGCTTCTCGTTTGAAAAACGACCAGCCTGTGCACGATTATTGTTGTGGGTTGGGCGGCGATTTAATGGCACTGGCACGGCGCGGTCCTGCCGTAGGTTGGGATCGGTCCGCAGAAATGGCTCACCTGGCCACTGCCAATCTTGACGTCCTGGGAGCTTCTGAACATTCTCAAGTCAGGGTACAGGAGATCGAAGCCATGGCACCGCTACCGGGTGAAGTTTGGCATCTTGATCCTGATCGGCGAAGTTCGGGGCGGCGTTCCACACAAATGGAGTGGCATTCGCCAGGCCCTGAATTCATTGAACATTTGCGAAAGATCGCACCCGATGGCGTACTCAAATTAGCACCCGCAACCGAGGTTCCTGAGCCATGGAATCAGGAAGCCGAGCGCGAGTGGATTTCTTGGAATCGACAGTGTCGACAACAGGTTATTTGGTTTGGCGCTTTGGCGCAGCAAAGTTGTCTGCGACGTGCGACGGTTGTGACAAAAACGGCCAATTGTTTGGAAGATCCACGAGTGCATTCTTTTGTGGGACAGTCCACAACCCGCGCCCCGCAAGGGAGCCAGGTCGAAGAATATATTTACGATATTGATCCAGCGGTCCGTGCAGCAGGTCTTACGGGTGCTTTGGCACGAGACCAGAATCTCGTGGCGCTGGAGAAGGAATCCGGTTACCTGACAAGTGCCATATTCTGCGGGCATCCCTTGTTAACGGGCTTTCAGGTTCTGGATGTCCTCCCTCTACGAGTAAAATCATTGAGCAGTTTTCTACGCAAGCAAAGCATTGGACGCTTAGAAATAAAAAAACGAGGTATCGAGACAGACCCCGAGCAACTGCGTCAAAAGCTGAAACTCCAGGGTGAGGAGTCCCGAACACTGCTACTTACGCGTCTGGGGGAGCGTGAAATTGCAATATTGGCCCAGCGCTGCTTGGATGGGGTAACCGGAAGCTCCCTGAAAGACTAGAATCAGGGAGTGAAGATTTTATTCCGATTCACTAAAACACGCACCTGGAAATATTAGGGATCCAATCGTGAAGCTAGCATTCAGTTCGAACGCTTACATGCAATATAGTATTGAAGAAACGATCCGCCGGATTGCTTCTTTAGGTTATGCCGGAATCGAAGTTCTGGCTGACGTTCCCCATGCCTGGCCAGCCGGTTTGCTACCTGAACGGCGCGAAGCGATACGAAAATGCCTGGACGAGAATAACTTGGTTCTGTCGAACATCAATGCGTTCATGATGAACGCTGTGGGCGATCCTCGCCAACCCTATTGGCATCCGGGTTGGACAGATCCTGATCCTCACTACCGGGCCATCCGCCGCGAACATACCAAGCGTGCACTTCAACTAGCCAGTGACTTGGGTGCACCCCATATCACAACAGAACCAGGGGGGCTGTTGACTTCGGAACAGACTTGGGAAGAAGCGGCTGCTATTTTTTACGAAGAACTCATGCCTTGTGTGGACCTGGCCGAGCAGCTGGATGTGGGGATCTTAATCGAACCAGAGCCAGAACTGCTCATTGAACGTTTTGACCAATATTTGAATTTTACCCAGCGCATTGACTCGAAGTCTGTAGGATTAAATTTTGATATTGGCCACGCCTTTTGTGTGCAAGAAGATCCGCAGGATTGGGTGCCCCGGATGGCAGAGCACACTGTGCACTATCACTTGGAAGACATTGCTTCCTCACGGGTCCATGCCCATCTGGTGCCAGGGCAAGGAGCAATCGATTTTGATGCGACTTTGCAGGCCATTGCCGCCACAGGTTATTCAGGTTGGCTGACTGTAGAACTTTATCCCTATATCGATGCGCCGGACGAAGCGGCTCGCCAGGCTTACCAGTTTTTGGAAGAAGCGATGGATCGGTTGCAATTGTCCGCCCGTTTGATGAAGGATGTTACCACAGATTCATCAATGGCATGAAAGATTCATCCCGTTTACGACACTCTGTGATGGATCGAATTCTGGCAATCGCTCAGCTATTACGCCTTTCTAACGTCTTTACAGCGATGGCAGATGTGTGGATGGGGTACATCCTCGTGATGTATCGCTTGGAGCCAATTGAAATCTTGCTGGGGCTGACGCTGTGTTCTGCCCTGCTTTACACAGCAGGAATGGTGTTGAACGACGTAGTGGATGCCGAGGTCGATGCCAGAGAGCGTCCAGAGCGACCAATTCCCAGTGGTAAAATATCTAGGTGCTGGGCAAATATTCTGGGTTGGAATCTACTCATTGCAGGGCTGTTGGTAAGTTTTGTTATGTCCCTGCTAGGCAATAGTGCAGCGCCCGGGATTATTGCTTGGGGGCTTTGTGTGTTGATCGTCTCGTACAATGCCTGGTTCAAGAATACCTGGCTAGGGCCGTTTGCACTGGCTGCCTGTCGGGCTGGCAATGTCATGCTGGGCATGAGCCCGCTGATTATCCAACTTGATACCTTCGATTTTATCTTTTTAGATATACCCTTTGCACCTGCTCTTGGTATTGGCTGCTACGTGTGTGGATTCAGCTTTTTTGCACGTGAAGAACATGCCCCCAAGCAGCGCAGCTTATTGGGAGTTGGACTTTTTTTTGTGGTCTGCGGTTTTGTCATTCTTGCTACCGCACCCTGGTGGGAATTTGCAGCTTCGCTGCTGGCAGTTCCCGCCTGGCAATGGTTTGTCCTATGGGGTGCGTTGGGAGGGCTTGTTCTCCGCAAGTTTGTAGCGGCCCTGTTCCAGCCAACCTCAAGAAAAGTGCAACAAGCGGTGGGCTATGCCATACTGATGCTCATTCCCATCGACGCCGCCTTCTGTTGGGGCTACGCTGACTGGGAGTGGGCTGCCATGGTATTGGCCCTCCTCCTACCGGCGCGGGTATTTTCACGTTGGCTACGTGTGACATGATCGAGCGAGCAAAGTCACTATGAAGATAGGTTACAACACAAACGGATTGGCCCACCATAGCTTGCCAGATGCATTACGTCTCTTGGCATCGCTGGGTTACCAGAGCGTTGCGATTACTCTCGATCATGCGGCGCTGAATCCTTACTCCCCACAGCACGAGAACGAACTGTTGGCGACTCGCAATTTGCTGGTAGAGCTTGGCATGCATTCGGTCATCGAGACGGGGGCTCGCTATCTGCTGGATCCGGGGCATAAGCACGAGCCGACACTCGTGACTTCGAAATCTTCTGGACGCCCACGTCGTATTGAGTTTTTACGCCATGCCATTGATACGGCTGCATTTCTTGGCAGCGACTGTGTTTCTCTCTGGTCGGGCATATTGCCGGCTAATGACAGCCCAGAGGATGGTCTGCGACGATTAGCTGAGAGTTTGCATGTTGTGATTGATTACGCAGAACGTAAAAATGTTCAACTTGGTTTTGAGCCTGAACCGGGGATGTTGATCGATACCATGCAAAGCTTTAAAGAGTTGTTGCAAAGGGTCGATTCGCCTCGCTTTGGTCTGACTCTCGATATTGGTCATCTGCATTGCCTGGATGAAGGACCGATCAACGAAGTGATTCACCAATGGGCTGATCGGCTCGAAAATATTCATATCGAAGATATGCGTAAAAACATCCATGAGCATCTTATGTTTGGCGACGGCGAAATAGATTTTGAACCCATACTGGCCGCACTCGTTGAGTGTGGTTATGCTGGCGGTCTGCACGTTGAACTAAGCCGACATAGCCATATGGGCCCGCAGGCTGCCAAGCAAGCACATGCGTTTTTAAAGCCACGGATCGATGCTTGCTGAGTAGAGTTGTTGCGTTAGTCGGTTCCATTACAGCCCTTGAATAGCTCATGCCTGACCACGTTGTGCTGCTTTCGATTCCTGCTTTGCGTCGACATGATGTTGTTGCCATGCCGCGCTTGCAGGCGCTTGTGGGCGCTGGCGATACTGCGGAACTCGTGCCCGGATTTCCAGCAGTTACATGTACGGTGCAAGCCAATATGACCACAGGGTCGCCACCTGCAGAGCACGGTGTTATCGCAAATGGCTTCTATTGGCCCGAGCAGCAAGATGTCGAGATGTGGACTTCCACCAATGAATGTATCTTGGGAGCACAACTCTGGGACATCTTGCATAAGCACGATCCTCATTTGAGTTCGGCAGTTTGGTTTCCGCTTCATAGTAAGGAATGTGGTGCCGATTATGTTTGCACACCTGCACCCATTCATAACCCCGATGGGAGTGAATCCCTTTGGTGCTACACACGTCCTGACGCGCTCTATGGAGAATTGTTAGAGGAATTTGGTCATTTTCCCTTGCAGCACTTTTGGGGACCTATGGCCAATATTAAATCCACAGCCTGGATAATCGATTCGGCCATTCACGCTGCCACACGATACCGCCCCAACTTGTTTTATATTTACCTGCCACATCTCGATTACGCCGCTCAAAAATCCGGTCCTGATTCGCCGGAAGCCCAGCAAGCACTTCTCGACTTGGATGCAGAAATTGGCAAACTGGTCGATGGATTTGCATCTGCGTACCAAGATCAGCATCTGCTTTGGCTTGTCGCCAGCGAGTATATCATCACACAAGTGGATCATGTGAGTTATCCGAATCGTGTACTGCGTGACGCTGGGCTGCTCGCAGTCATCGAAAAAGATAACCGAGAGCATCTCGATATTGCCAACAGCCAGGCTTGGGCAATGGTCGACCATCAAATGTCGCACGTGTATGTCCGCGATAAATTTCTGCTCCAGAAAACGAGGGAATTACTTATACATCAGGAGGGGGTGGCAGAGGTGCTGACCCGCGACGAACTCGATAGATACGATTTGCAGCACGAGCGGAGTGGAGATTTAGTGGTAGTTTCGACCGCGAACAGTTGGCAGGCGTACTATTGGTGGCATGAGAACAGCAAGGCTCCCCAGTTTGCCAACACAGTCGATATTCACAGCAAGCCAGGATACGATCCGGTTGAAATGTATTGGGATCCAAAAAACAAATGCATTCCTCTGGATGCAACACTTGTCCAGGGATCCCATGGTGCCCCACCACTGCGTTCCGAACAAAGGGGCGTACTGCTTAGTTCTGAGCAGGGTGTTTTTGTTGAGCGTCCGCTCGGCGATGTCGATGTGGCCGATATCGTCTTGCGGCAATTCGGTATTTAACCGCGCTGGGTTTTTGGCGAGCTCGACCAGGCGTAGCCAGGATCTCGCAGCGCTGGGTTTTTGGCGAGATTTATTAGCATGCCTCACTCAGCTGCGGTCCAGATTCCTCGGTCGCTGCGCTCGGTCGGAATGACAAATGTGTGTAATGACAAGCCCCTTTGGCTCCACCTATAGGTAATTCCTCAGTCCGTAGTCCGCTGGGTAGTCGCATTGAAAGACGGGTGCGATTTCCCATCCTGCCCGCATTCCCGCTAGGATCCCAGGTCGACGCGCTCAAACTTGGTCCTGAGATTGAACATTTCTTTTTCGGATTGCAAGCCAAAGCGGACAGTAGTTTCAGGGTCAGGGTTGTTGGGATTGTAGTGCGAATTGTCAAAGTGCGCTACGCTGTAGAGGGCGTCTCCTGCTCGCAAGGCAATGGGCTGGTGAAATTCGTAAGTCCGTTGCCAGTTAAAATCGTAGGCAGGGATTTTAAGCACCAGCTGATGCTCCGCTTCGGGGGTGCCCGGATTGTGGACTTTGTAGAGTGTGAAATCTTTGCCCCGGAAGTGCATGTGCGGAGCGAGTGCGTGGATTTTCACGTCCGTTTTGAATTGGTAGTAGCACGTTTTTTCATAATGCATGTCATGGGGACGAATGCGTATGTCTTTGCGATTGAAAACCTGGGTTTCAAGTAGGTGCAAGGGTTTTTTCTTTGCCCAGATTATGCCCAGTTGGGATTGGTCCGGTTCTTCTTCGCGCCCTGTGGGGGTGTAGTGCATTTCGAAATAGATATCATGTTTTGCCGGCAATCGGAGGGCATAGTCATCCGGGTAGACGTGCGCATTGAAAGGGTCTCCCGGGATGTAGTCGCCCAGTTTTTTGATTTTTTCGCCCGTCAGGCCATAGAGTTTGAGCAGCATTTGGTTGGGTGTTAAATCCTCCATGCTCGAACTTCCAATGATAGCGCCCATGTGATGCACGACTGCGCGATTGCCGGGTCGTAGTTCGACGGCACGTACATAGCGATCTTCAGAAAAGTTTGCCGGAATGCGATAGTAATGGTATTGATCAAAGCGATCAGTGGGGACTTTATACGGTTCGGGCATCTGAAACACGAGATCGGGCGTGCCTATCTGCCATTGATCGACAGCATGACGTTCCATGGGTGTGGGAGCATCGGCCGGATCGCCCACGGGGCAGTCCCTATCGACCCAAGCACGGAATTGCTGGATCTCCTCCTCACTGAGCCGTATGTCACCTTTGAGCCCATCCTTAAAGTGCTCCAAATCCGTGCTGGCATGCCATGGAGGCATCAGTCGGTTTTCAATGCGACTTAGCATCACTTGGCTCATGGAAGCGACTGTTTCGTAAGTGTCAAAGGCTGCAAATAGCATGGCGCCAGGTTCGCCCTCGCGATGGCACTCAATACAGCTGCGTTCAAGTATCCGTCGGATATCTTTGTGATAGGTGACGTTCTTGTAATCACTCAGGTCGTAGAAACGTTGGTGGGCAATTTTGCAACCTGAAGGTGCCGTTTCTTCCAGCGGGGCTGGGAGGTCTTGTCGTAAGCTTTCTAGAGCATCGGCAAGAAAATCATGGTTTTGTTTATTGATGCCACCACCAAACCAGGTGCCGTCGACTTGACCCCGATAGTGCACTCGAGATTCGGTATGTCCTGCCCGCGTATCAAGCACGACAACACTGGGAGTCGTTGTCATCCCTAGCTGCTGGTACCATGGGTTTTCGTGATCGTCTTTGAAAATGGGAAAACGAATATCCGCGTCCACAGCGTACTCAGATATTTCAGACAGGTTGTCCATGCTGTTGGGGAATAGGGCAATGAACTGGATGCCGTCTTTGTCGTATTGATGTTGCAGTTGGTTGAGCGTTGGTATCAGGCGTTTGGCCAAAGGACAAATAGTCGAAAACGTGACCACAACCAGGCCCCGGCTCTTTTTGGAGGGGTAGTTGTAATTGAGTTGCTCAGGTGACCACGTATCGCCCCATCTGCCGGTAAGTACTGGGGTGCCGGCCCAGGAAGTGCCAAGCGTAACAACCGTCATCAACAATACAATCGTAACACGAGTTGGTTTCTGTCTGAGAAATGCCATGACTGATCAGCACATCGGGGGGTCAAAACAACGAAAATAGCAGTAGATGGACTGCTTATTTTCAAGGGTAGTTCGCAAATGACCCTCGAAACGAGACTTTCCCCTTGTTACCCCACCGAATTCTAACTCTGCTCCTGTTACAAACGGCCTTTTGGGGTCTATCTCCCAGGGCGACGCACGGGGAGGATCTGGCTGCGATTTTTGCAAATGCTGAAGATCGTTATGTGGAGCCTTCTGCGAATTGGCTGATAGATACCCGGCAGGCATTGCGTGTAGAAGTCGACCGCCTGAATGAAGCATTTGAGCAGGGGAATGGCTTGGATGCAGCCTATTGGAAAAAGCATCTGCATTGGCATCTGCTTGAAAAAAACCTGGTAGAGGTTGATGCCGAGGACCCGCGTCTGAGCGAAAAACTCAATGTTCGCGAAATTGCCTTGGTGCGACGCTGGCTCTTTTCAAATCGCCCTGGACTGGAGGGACCATTTTTTGCAAAGTTGCGTCCGTTGGTCGATGCCTATCTGGATGTAGTATTTACACATGCACAAGAGGATTTGCCTGCGCGATTCAAAGAAAAAATTGCTCTGGCTCGCCAACAATGCCAATTGCTCCAGTGCGATCCCTCGGATACCCACGCAGCTGCCTTGGGTCGCACTTGTGGTTGGTTTGAACAGACACGCCAATTGCCACAAGAAGTTGCTGAAGTGCGTGCGCGTGCTTCGTATGCCAATGCTCAAATTCTGATCACCCATCCGCTCATTGGAAACCTGCTTGATATGCTGGCCGGCGAAATCGATCAATCCATTCACATTGTCGACACGGCTCGAATTCCACCAAGTGGATTGCTGCAAAGAACGCGCCTCCTGAACTTAAGTGGTACCGCAAAAACAAACGGAAGTGTCGAACTCGTGATGATTCCCAATGCGGAGATGGCCGAATTGAGCCTGGTTTACCAAGGTGAAGTCGAGGCAATCTGCAAAGCTGATGCGGGGCCGGTCGCAATCAATATTTCTACCCAGGGGCCAGTAACGGCAAGAACTCCCATCTACGTAGGCCTGGAAGGCTTACAAAGTGGAGAGACCAGGGTGGAATCTCATGTGCGCGCTCGCATGACAGGCGTATCAGGGCGCAGCGAATTTTTACGACGTATTGCCAAGCGCAGAGCGAATGAACCTGCTTCAAAAGCAAGTATGTCGTCGAATTCTCGTGCCAAGACGGTTAGTGTGCTGGAAGAGCAAATGCAGGAGAATGTGTCCACAGTGATTGGAGAAATACGCGCAGAATCTAAGAACACGAAGAATTCGCTGGATGGTTTTGGTGATGTCTTGGCACCTGTGGTTCGTGAAGGTGCTGTGCCACATCTATTAGGTACCAAGAGCACAGCGAAGGGCGCTATCCTAGAGGTTCTGAGTGGGCGGCGTTTTCAGTGGGGTGCTCCCGTCCCCTGCCCACTTGCTGCTGAGGGTGGAGGTGTGGTTGCGCGTGTGCATGTCTCCTTCTTCAATAATATGGCTGAGACAATCATGGCTGGCAAAACATTTACGGATGAGTACTTCATGAACTACGGCAAAATAATACAAGCCGAATTGCCAATTTCGCTCATGGTGCATAGTCGTTCGACACGATGGGCCGTCATAGCTGCCAAGCAGAGACCCCTTATCCTGCAAATACCCTCTGCCAACCGCTTTCATTTTACGCTCAATTTGCAAGGAACCAGGCTGGATGGAATCACACGCATGTCTCCCGTTTCAGCCAAGGTGGCCTACGAGCTGACACATAACGAATTCGGCGAATACCGGCTTGAGCGTGATGGAGAATTAGAGTTGCAGAGTGAATTGGACGACCAGGCTCAGGCATTTTTTCACAGCAGACTGAGTGCATTCTTTGCGCCTATTCTTGATGGTGGAGGCATCGTCATTCCTGATGGAGGAACACTGGGAAAGGTTGCCGAACTCGAAATACCAGAGGTGCAAGTTGATAGCAACTGGATCGTTCTCCAGGTAAAAGGCGTGGAGAAGATGTTTTTGGGTGCAATTCAAGATGCAAAGAAATAGCTGGTAACGTGATAGAACACGGGTGCCGCAAAACATACGGCATCGATACGGTTGAGTACCCCACCGTGTCCTTCGATGAGTGTGCCGGAGGCGTCTTCCCCACGGTCGCGTTTGATAGCAGCCATTGTGAGAGCACCCGCTGAGGCCATAATGGCAATTAAAAAGGACATGGCTCCTGCTTGCCACCATGCGGTAAACGGCGTCGCCCAATAGAGCGTCAATCCAAGAACAGCTGTGGTCGTTGCCCCTACCAAAACTCCTTCCCACGTGCGCGAGTCATCCACTGCCGGAACAATGACGTGCTTGCCGAAGAGGCGACTGCCAATAAACTGGAGAAGCTCTGCAAAGAGCACCATGGTGATGAAGTAAAAAAGTAGTCGTGCATTTCCATACGTACCGTCCGTGTGCTCGCAATCAATAAAAAGCAGAGCGGGCGCAAAACTTAAGCAATAGACACAGATAAGCAGTCCAAATTGAATTTTGGCCACGCGTTCCAGGAAGCGGTGATGATCTCCCGAAATGGCTACGCGAGCTGCAATGAAAAGGAAAGCATAGACCGGTATGAGGATGCTGTAAAATGAATAGAAATTGTATGCCACCAGCACAAACTGCATGGGTGTGAAGAAGAAAAAGACCCAGAAGAGTGCTCGGTGGTCGCCGGCACGTGTTGGAGTTAGTGTGATGAATTCACGCAGGGCCCAGAAAGACAAGAAGCCAAACAACACGACCGTCAGTTTTGGTTGAAAGAAAGCCAGTCCTAGCACGACACTAAAAAACCACCAGGCTTGCACACGGCTGTTGAAAGCTTTTACCGTTCGCTGGTCCAGTCCCAGGCTGTCCTGTCGACGAAGCCATTGACCTGCAAAGGTAGCTGCGGCCAATAAACCCAACACAGTACCCAGTAATGCCCAGTCTTTGATCATTGCGTATGTGATTGGTGCTTGTAAAAAAACTAGCGAGAAACCTTGACCATGCTTGTTTGAAAATCCGTGAAGGCGTCCAAGCGAGCGAACTCACCTAAGATATCTAATTCTATTCCTCGGGCGTATTTTTTTTTCGTAAAAAATAAAGTTTTGAAGTGGTTTCAGGATGGGCAAGTGAGGGGGACCCAGTCGTTTGTAGCCCTATTATTGGTTTCTAAGATTGACCACAGCTTCTCGGGCACGGGCCAGGAATTCAGTTTTTGGCTCTCCCGCCTCCAACCAAATCGGCGGACCAAATGTGAGTGAAGAAAGTAGTGGCACTGGCAAAAACTCTCCTCGTGGTAAAATGCGATTCATGTTGTTGATATGCACAGGTATCAATTCAAGCTCGGGACATTTTTTGCTGAGATAATACAGTCCACTCTTAAATTCTCCAATTCCTTCTCCGGGGCTGCGCCCTCCTTCCGGAAACAGGATGAGCGAATGCGTGTCGCGTATTTCGCGAAGCATCAGATCGACAGGACTTTGATGGACCTTGATCTCTTTGCGATCAATCAACAGGGCATTGAATACACGGTGGAGGTGTCTGCGTACAAACCCATTTTCCCAATAGTCTTTGGCCGCTATGGGGCGCGTCAAACGGCGCACTTCGGTGGGTAGTGCTGACCACACCAGCACAACATCCAGATGACTGGTGTGGTTCGCAAAGTAGACCCGCTGGCACGTATCGGGTTGGCAATCGACCCAGCGCACACTGACCCCACTGATAAAGCGCGCAGTCCAGGTGAGTAGGGTCTCAGTGATCATGCATTCCAGAGATGGCGCAAGTAGGGCTATCTAGAACCGGTTCTAGGCATTCTCTATATTATCCATGTTTGGGTAGATTTAGTAGTCCGGGATAATCCGCTTTTGCCCAAGTCCGCTGAATTCACATATTCCTCCGAATCGGCTGCGGAAGACAAGGGTAGGCCGACCGGCTAGGCTGGACTCTGGCTGAGGGAGAGGCGTTTTTTTGAGGTGTGGATTCTTTACAGAAGAGATTTGTACCCGGCAATCATTGATTTGAGCGACCTTTGTTCGATCACTGCCTCACGGCCCTGATGGCCAAGTTGGGCACAGATTTCGGCATTTTCGAGCAATTCCAGAACTCCGTCAGCGTAGCTCCTGGTATCTCCGGGCGCAAACAGCAGGCCCGTTTTGCCATGTGCAATCGTCTCGGGCACCGAACCCACTTCAGCCGATATAACGGGTACGCTGCAGCTAAGTGCTTCTAAGATCGACACAGGGCTGGCCTCGTTGTGCGAAGTAAGTGTCAGGACATCAAGCGATTGGAGTATTTCGGGAATATCCGAGCGAGAGCCTAGGAAATGGATTGCAGGAGCAATTCCCAGGTCCTGAGCCAGCGTTTCTAGTTTTAGGTGACTGGGTCCATCACCAATTATGAGAAATCGCGTTTCGGGTACTCGTTTCAAAATCTTTTGAGCACCCTCCAAAAATAATTCATGGTTATTTTCAGGTCGTAAGGCTGCCAGGATTCACACCACGGGGGCGTTTACAGGTATGCCGAAGAGCAGTTATCACCTGGAATAAAGCGATCGGTATCAACGCCATTGTAAATCGTAAATACTTTACTACGAGGAAATCCTTCATTCTCTACCAGGTGATCGGCATGCGCATCTGCAACGCCGATAAATCCGTCTGTCAGCGGGGTCAGCAATCGATTTAGTTTGTCTATAGAGTCGGGCCAGCCTGTGCTGTGCAAAGCCGATAGGATGACAGGCACTCCAGCCAATCACGCGGCTAGGCGTCCCCAAAACATCTTATCCCCTGCTCCCACCGTTACGGCGGCATGAATTTGTCGCTTGCGCATAAGTCGCCAAAGGCGGTATAAAACACGCATATCGTATTTGCCTGTGATTAAATGGCTATGGACTGGCAGCTCGTGCGTGACACAACCTCTGAAAGTTGGGTGCGTGCCCAAGCATTATTTACCCTTGCCACTTTGATTGCCTATGCAGCCAATGCGATGTTCCATGATTTAATGCTGTCACCTAGTGAGCAGTGGTTGCTTTGCCTCACCACGGGGGTAACCGTTGGACTCCACTCCTTGGCATTGAAGAAAGCAAGTCCTTCGAAATTGTCCGCTTGAGACAATATGCGATCACTTGCGGGTCGACAAAATCCTCAGGCTACTTGAATATCTCAGGTAAACCTTTCTGGATAGGTTGTCCTTGTTCGGTAGGATAATGGATGCGGCAAATACGTGAGCTGCTTAAGGTCTGGCGGATGGATCCCTGTGTCTGGCTTACGTTTGTTGCAAAAATCGCTGCCGGGGTGGGCAGCCGATGTTCTTCTTTCTCGCACTCCGTTATAGTGGTGCTTATGAAAAAGCGTCACGTAATTTGCCTGGTAGTTGATGGTCTGCGCGCTTCGGCACTAGGCACCTACGGCAATACTAGTTTTCCGACACCCCAGTTGGATGCGATGGCTAGTCGTTCTTTGGTGGTCGACTGGCTGTGGGCCGATTCTCCATTGCTGGATGGTTTTTATCGCAGTGTGTGGCAAGGGCAGCATGCCTTGAGGCAAGCACAAGTAAAAGATCATCTTATCCAACAACTTGCAGACGTTGGTGTGCAGCAGTGGTTGATTTCAGACGACACGTGGCTTACTTCGCAAAGCATTGCCCTTCCCTTTGACAAAACATTGCTTTTAGAAACAGTTGCCAGCCAGTCGGCAGAAACCATCGAGGACGCAGGCATGGCACAGCTGTTTTATGAAGTTGTGTTGCATCTTGAAGAATGGCGAAATCTTGTTGAACAAGATGAATCGAGCATGCTTTGGTTCCACACGAGCGGGCTCATGGGGCCCTGGGATGCCCCCATTGCACTCCGCCAATCTCTGCTGGACGAAGCGGATCCTGACCCACTTGAATTTGTCAATGCGCCTGGCGAGTTGCGGGATCTTGATGATCCAGACGAAATTTATGCGCATCGCATTGCCTATGCGGCGCAGATGGCAGTACTGGATACTTGTGTGGGAGCATTCATGCAGGCCATCGAAGAGAGTTTTGCTGCAACCGAAACGCTGGTGATGTTGTTTGGATCACGCGGCTATGCCCTGGGCGAGCATGGTTCCGTCGGCAGAGATTGCCAGGAACTTTTTGGCGAAAGATTACACGTGCCCTGGCTCCTGCAAATTTGCGGTAAGCACGAGCCGTTCCAGAGATATCCTGGGCTGACACAGCCTGCCGATATTGGGAGTACCTTGTTGGATTGGTTTGGGTTGGAATTTTCAGTTCCCAGCGATGGACAATCCATTTTGCCGCTCTTGACTGGACAGCCGTGTGTTGAAAGGCAAGTCGCGGTATCTTGTGGTGTGGATGGAGAGCAAAGTATTCGTACCGCGGCCTGGCACATGCGAAAACCAGCATCCAACGAACCGGGCGAAATTACTGAAGAACTTTATGCCAAACCAGATGACCTCTGGGAGTTTAACAATGTGGCCAGTATTTGCCCGCAAGTCATGGAACTCCTGCGTGAAGGTATGCAGTATTTGGAGACGAGTACACAAGGCGCGAAGTCCTTGCCGGTTAGTCTAGATCGTGACGAGACATGATCCTTTTAGAGGAAAAGTGGGAATGTTCTTCTTTTCCTCTACCAAACCAATATCCGAATAGTCTGGTTATGGGCGAAGATGAAGATGAAAGGACAGGCAAAGAATACCAGGGACCTCCTTGACTAGTATCTTCTAAGGTGTTGGTAAGAATGAGTTTACAGTAATATTAATGTAATATGTAATGAGAAACTAAGCTGATAAATTCAGCTTTCTACAGTTTCTCTACCAAGTCTCTTTGCCTGTCCTTTTATGACTTCCCTTCGATCCGTTGGCCACAGTAATGTGACGAAATAGCAGTCGAACCAACCGAACCGGTAGTATTGTTACTGCATAAAGTACGATAAACAATGGAACAAGCAGCCCCAAAATAGGGACGAGCATTAGAGACAGCCATGCGAATTCAGTGTTAAGACTGCTGAGTGGTTTTGCTGCGAAGTCAAACGCTCGGGTAATGAATCCGAATTCGCCGGCGTACTTTACGGCATCTTGCTACTTTTTGTCCGCAGTACATTTTGGGCACCGGCGAAGCGTATTTGCTGTAAGAAATGCCCCGCATCGTTTGTACTTCACCTTTGTTAACCCTCTCGTAAAGAGTTTTATCCAACAGGGTTTCATGCGACACGATGTGCAAGATGTGTTGAGGATGTGCAGTTTAGCCGATCGCAGGAAAGCCGGCAAAGCGAATGAATTGCTATTAGCAATCCGCTATGACTATTCAATGGATTCATTCTGTGAGTCTGGAGGCCCCCAGAGCACGGCAACTAAAACCAGTGCGATTCCTCTTCATCAGGATCTTCGTCTGCGTCGAGGACAGCTAGATCTTCTTCACAGAAGAATCTGTTGGCCAGTGCTCGGATTGGTACTAGCATCGCGATGAATACTGGAAATAAAATCCGAATCGTTTCGTAACGGCTGACATTGATCGCACACAAGGCAGCCAGGCAGAGGAACTGCAGCAGTGTGTATAAATGTGTTGTCCGAATTGGGATACGGCGAATGTAGTGGGTTGCCGGATAAAGCGACGAATCCATCAGCCAGAGGGATAGCCGTTCAATAAACTGGTTGCCAACCAGCGAAACAAAACCCATGTAGAGAAAGATACCATAGAGCGCCGCCATCGGCACCAACTCCAGCAGGGGCAGCCATAGTAAAGTTGCGCCGATCAACAAGTGTATTACCAGGGCTGTGATCCGATTTTCGGTAACGTGGATAATCCTTTCCTTCGAAGTACCCGATGATAAGACAATTTCTTCGGTGTCGGACAGCGCCCGCATATGGGCTAGCGATCGGACCGTGGCCGCGACCAGCCAAGGAAAACCGAATAGGGAACAGGCAGCGACCAGCAAGCCAACCACCAACAAGTCGAGATGGTACGCAGCACCCTTCTTCAGTTTGTTTTCAGGGTTGTTCACGAGGCGTGCCGTAATGTTTTGCGATAGATAGACAAGAAGTGTAGCCAGCAGTGCCGGGCCAGCCGCCGCCCAACGCATCCAAACGGGAATCGCCCACAGATCAATCATCTCGGGCATTTGAAAACCTTCACTCACCAAGAGCGTATCCAGTTGCACTTCATTACGGAGAAACCAGGCCACACAGGCCATCATGGCCAATGCGATGGATGGGCCGAAATCTGAAAGAAACTCGCGCATTTGTGGTAGCAGGTAATGACTCCGCCGAAATCGGGACAGACTCATCGCGATATAAAAAGTGCCTAAAGTTAGCAGGAGTGTAAGAAATGCCCCATCATGCGAAGCTTCTTCATCCGCGAAACTCACTTGAAACGTGACGACCAGGGCCTTCACAGCTTCGTAAATAAAAATCAGAGACATCAGTGCCGAGAAAATCTCGTCGGTGAAGCGCGTAAAATAGCGCATCAAATTGCTGGCATTGGTCACGGCCAGCAGCACAGTAAACAATCCTGTCCAAAGACCTACCCAGCCGTAGACGCTCAGAAAATGATCACCAACATCTAAGTCGCCGCAGAGTTGGTAGAGAATGATGGTGAAAATGAGTAAGGGTCCAATCCCGCCTAGGATAATGAGCGGCTGGCCAGCAAAGAGTGCGTAGAGTACACCACAGGCTGCTGAGGCGGTCAGCATCTCCACGGGGCCAATCTGACCATCAGTTGCCAATCCCATGATGCCGCCAAAAGTTACCGCTGGTGCCAGGCATGCAAAGAACAAGAAGAAGATGGACGAGGCACACTTGGGATGGAAACCATCTTTTAGGTCGCTGGCATAGTGAGACCATCGCCTGCGCACATCCTGCATCAATCCTTCCAGAGGCCACTTGCTTTCGGCCAAGGCTTTACGCGGTGGCGTGGCGCTAGGAGGAACACTGGGCCGACTGCGACGCAGGTGGCGGTCGAGTGCATCGATGACTGCTTGCTGGGTACGAGCGCCGGTCGCTTCGTACTGAAATTCGTTGTCGGCCATCAGCCGTGCGATGGTCGCCAGTGTGTCCAGGTGTTTGGCAGCGCTTTGTTCTGGTCCGACTAGCAAAAAGACGAAACGTGTTGCCACACCGTCGGGGGCTCCCAGATTCAGCGGATGTTGGAGCCGGATAAACACCATGATCGGCTCGGCGAACATCGAGCCGTAATAGTGAGGGATCGCGCATGCGTGGCCGATGGCTGTGGGTGATTCGCGTTCGCGCTGGAGTAGTCCCGATAGCGCTTCGTCACGCTGGTCCTCGTCGAGCCGCCCTGTTTGCACCAAAAAATCCCCCGCAGCACGCAGGATTCCTTCCATGCTCCGCTCGTCCAGATTGAGCAGGCAATTTCCTTCAGCAATTGATTTTCGGAGAGCTTCCAATTTCGGCTCCGGGGTGCATGAAACAGACGGGCTAGAGGCCTGACACTATCATTTTACGGCATGCCTCGTTGCCACAATAGCAGATGTTTCTCACCAAGCAAGGGAGTTCTTCTGCTCGGTATTTTGCACCGTGGCAGCTGTGTGTCGCAGTTTGTTAAGGCCCGATGAAGCGTATCGTTCGTTGGAAGTCGTGTGGCCCTCAGATGCCAAAGAGCGAGGATGTGGGAGCAGGCAAATCACCGCCATGCGAATCGTGTGTCCGTAGTTTGATTGAGAATAGCGTACATCCACGGTCAACTCAGGCAGGCGCGACCGGCATCCTCAGCAAGCAGAATTGCCCAGTCGGTGGGACAAAAAGAATCATATTTGAGCATGCAAAGCGTAACTGAATCTCAGAAGGGCGATATAATTTTTTCAACGAAAGCTTGAAGTCTGGTGAATGATTGCCAGTAACACACCAGACGTCTCATTCGGGCCACACAAAAGTTTGAACACCCTTAGTGCCCTCATAAGAAAGACTCTCGATGTGTTGATCTCAAGATTTGGCATGCATTTTGGAACTTTAAGGATTCTTTTCTTTTACAACGCAACTCAACTAGGTCTTAACTCCCAAACGTATTTCACCGATCTCCAGAGTGCAAGCAATTCAGTCATGAAGTCAAGGAGTTTTTCGACGATCGATACTAAGTGTGAGACCTTTCCGATTGCGGTGTTTTCGTTCAAGCCGGAGTCGATTCTATCCGAAGGCTAAAGACAACGGTAGTTTCTTCGATCGACAGCTCTTGGAAAAGCATGTGATGGGACGGATTCCTGCTCTATTCTGGTTGTTGATAAGTTTTATCCTGATGCCCTGGGCTGATCGGGCTTGCGCACAGGCGGTCGATGACGCAGGGCTTTGGAATGCCATGTTGACGCAGGGCAACTTTGAAGCCTTCGGGTTGGAAGACACGAAACTCAAGTGGTGGTTTGACGGACACCTCCGGTATCTTGATGACGCCGGTGGCTTTAATCAGAGCATTGTCCGTCCGGGTATTGGCTGGACGCTCAACGAGCGCTCGACAGTCTGGGCTGGTTATGGCTGGATACGCACTTCGGCATTGTCGGGGTTAGAATTCGACGAGCATCGGATCTGGCAGCAATGGACATGGTCGAAAAATCTCGAGGATTGGAAGCTGGGACTTCGCTCGCGATTCGAGCAGCGATTTGTCGAAACTGGCGACGATCTGGGTTTGCGCTTCCGTCAGTTTTTTCGCGCGACGCACAAATTGCCGTCGGTACCCAAAATGACGCTCGTTGGGTGGAACGAGATTTTTTATAATCTTAACCATACCGATTGGGGAGCACAGGGAGGGTTCAATCAGAATCGCGTTTTTGCCGGTCTCGGCTACAAGCCTTCGCCAGAATGTCACTGGCGAGTGGAGATTGGTTATTTGAATCAGGTGATCGAAATTCCCTCTGGTAGAGACCGCAGCCATCATATCCTCTCGTTGAATTTCTTCCGAAGTCCCTAGCTTGGATGAAATGTCCGGGCTAGAGGGCTGCTGCCGCAACGTCTCCAAAAGCAGCAGCCTTTTCAAAGTTGCTCAAGCTTTGTGATCGATGGAAGTTTTGGAGCGTTGCTAGAATCTCAAAGCGAATTGGTATGGCTGACAAGTACTACGGCTGCGCGTTTTGGCGCTGGTGCTCACTCGAGCGCCTAGTTGAAAGTATTGAATGAGGATAAATGGCAATTAGCAGAACGGAGAAGAGTAACGCACCGGCCAATGTCCAGCTCACGGCACCAAAAGAATCTCCGCTTCTTATCCATAAGGCTTCGCTGCCAGTTGGTCGGTTTGCAGACGTAACAGAAGGTGCGAGTGACTGAACCAGCAACCCACCTCCTATGATTCCGGCAACAACTCTTGATGCCACACGAGGAGATCGCACAAGTGTTGGAGTTGCCATGACAGCCATTGCGACCTGACTATCCCCCTTCACCGAGTCCATGCATTGATCGAGGATCAACGTTTTGGATGCTATGAAGGAGAGCATACTATGCCCCGCAAGACTGAGCCCGACCCGCAGGCGCGCAGCAGTCCAGCATGTGCGTAATGCACTAGGGCCAAATCGCGTCAGCGAGCGTCGGGCCTGCCGGGTACTCGATCAACCTCGCAGTACACAACGACGAGAGAAGCACATTCCTAGCGATGAACCACGGTTAATTCGCCGCATAGTGCAATTGGCCAGCGAATACGGCCGTTATGGCTACCGCCGTGTGACAGCCTTGCTGCGAGCAGAAGGTTGGCGAGTTAATCACAAGTGTAGGGCACGCAACCTTGACGTACAGTGTGGTGGTGTCGAGGTGTACGTTGCCCAGAAGTTTTTGAATGTTTTTACAAATTCTTTGGCAGTGGGTCGGCCAACGACGACCGGTTTACAGATTTGTAGACGATTTTCTACCTGGTATCGCGGTGCATGGCGTCCAGCTGGCCACTCGAGTATGCGGCTACTGGTGCTTGGGGTGTGTATGAGAAGGTCATGTCATTCCTGAAGAGCTTTTCCGACTGCCGTGCTAGCACTGCGGGGTGTGGGGAAAGTAGCAGGAAGGTGTACATTTATTAATTACCCCAAGGGGCATTCATGTTTGCTCCGGCTTTCGTCGGATAACATCTCCCTCAGATATGGGTGATACTGGCCCGTTTTGTGAGTTTCTTGCGCTGACTTAGTAAGTTGCCAGCGTGCTGAGGTGGCCTGCCAACGACTTGCTGACAGTAGGTTTCGGGATTCTCGTTTCGCCATTTTTATAGGTGACAGCACTGGGTGAAATGGTCTGGCTGCAGGTGGGCTCGTTTCCTAGAATTCGCCGACTTTTTTTGGCAGTGTGATTTATGGATTGCCATTTTTGCGTGCAAGGAATGCTCGCCAATTGAATCGTTATGGCGCGTTGCCAAACATTATTCATACCCCAAGCTGGTTGCATATGGTCGGACATGGAAGTCCGATAGCACGGTCGCTGGTGTACTACCTGGTTGTGATGCTGCGCAATATCACAGGGCCAGGTGGGCTGGTGCTGTGCGCTATGCTTCTTGTGGCGTACGTTTCTGAAACAAGCGCAGCCGAAAAAAATGTTCGTCTGCGTTTGGCTTGGGGGAGTGACACGGTGGCCAAGGCGCGCTGGACAGGGCAGATTTCTGTGGCGGGTGGAGTGCTGAGTGATTTGCAGCCATTGGGTATAGAAGTCGATGCGCCGGTTGCTTTGTCGATCCGTGATAATCATCTGGTTGTGAGATCACAGGAAAGACGTGGATTTGATGGCTGTGACTTGAATGTTCGTGCTGATGAGCAGGCACTGGTCCGTATTTCTTTAAAGACCGACCAGGCGCCACAATCCACCAGTATCGAAGTCCCTCTTGCCGAAATCATTGCTGGCGAATTTAGCCAACCTATCGATGAGTTTGGTAGCTATTTTCTGGCACACCGGGCACCGGGCGATAAGCTTCGTGTCCTGCCTGCACGCGATCATTATGTTTTTGCACCGGCTGAATCCTGGACGCTGAGTGTGCAGCCCGATTTGGCTGCCGAATTGACAGCGGGGCCTGTTGAGCTGGAAGTTTTGTTGCGCGCTGTAGGATCGGATGAGATACTTTGGCAGACAAGCCAACAGTTGGTTGCAGGGTCTTCTCTGGAAGAACAGCTCCATTTTGAGATTATGTGCCCCTCTGCCGAAGATGCTTATCGGTTGACGATTCTGGCTCGACGTCAGGAGAGTCTGGCCACACGATTTGTACCCGGTCGACAGGCCAAAGTGCTCGTACAACGCGACGTGGAGTTTGTTGTTATCGACCCGGGTGCCAAGTTGCCTCAGTTGTCTGACCAGTGGCAATCGGTCCTGACTGTTGATCCGGCCAATCCCCGTTGGTGGCAACGTTTGCCCAGTTGGACCCAAGTCCCGGGGCTGAGCGAAAAAACTCGTGCTTCGATTGGCAATATTCGCCCCGTTGTTCGCCCTGCTCTGGCAGGTGATCTGGTGGAATTGCCAGGAGCATCTTCCCAAGGCGAGTCCTCTTGGCAGGCATATACTTTGCCGGTGCGTGAGCGTCGGGCTTTGCATTTGATCGAGGTAGAGTATCCCTTGGCGCTGGAACAGCATCTTGCGATTAGCATTGTGGAGCCTGACGCGGCGGGTCGTGTGATGGAGGTGAAGCAAGACTCGGGGTTCTATTCTGCTGGTAACATCGTCGCACCGGATGGACAAACGGGCATCCATCGATTTGTATTTTGGCCTCGCTCGAATACGCCCCAACTAATCCTGGTGAATCGGCATCCTACAAAACCGGCCCAATATGGAAAGATCCATCTGTACAGTCAAGATGCTTCGGTTTTGGAGTCGCAGCCAGTTGCTAAAACGTCGCGTATGGTCGCCGGTTATCTATCGCAGCCAACATTTGCAGAAAATTTTGGTGCCTCTGAGACATTGGATGCTGCAAGTGGTCTGAGTTTGCAGAGTTGGTCAACCTTTCTCGATGGTGCGCATCGATTGGTGCAGTATTTGCGATTGAATGGTCAAAACTCGGTACTGCTTTCGGTTGCGGCTGACGGCAGTGCGTTGTATCCCAGTGAGGTCATACGTCCTTCTCCTCGGTACGATACAGGAATGATGTCGGCCAGAGGGCAAGATCCGCATCGCAAAGATGTGCTGGAAATGCTGCTGCGGATTTTTGACCGTGAAGGTATCCGCGTTGTTCCCACCATTCAGTTGGCCACTCCCCTGCCCCGTCTTGAGCGGCAGCAGCTTGACGCCAGTTCCCAGCAAACGGGCATCCGTTGGATTGGACGTGATGGAAAATCATGGTTGGAGCAACATGGCACGGTTGGAGGTTTGGCGCCCTGTTACAATCCTCTCAATCCAAGTGTGCAAAAAGAGATTCAGGCTTTAATTGACGAATTAATCCATCGCTACCATCAACATCCAGCGCTGGCTGGTGTTGGTATTCAATTGGCTGGTAATGGTTACGGGGTGCTTCCTGGTTTGGCTTGGGGGATGGATGATTCTACAGTTGCAGACTTTATGCGCGACACGGGCATCCAAGTTGCCTGTGAAGGCCCGCAACGTTTTCAGGTGCGAGCCGATAAACTGTTGGGTGAGCACAGTGTGCCGTGGACCCAATGGAGGGCACAAGAACTGAGTGGCCTTTATGTGGGGCTTGCCAAGATGCTAAGCGCACAGCGAAGTGATTTGCAGTTGTTTTTAACAACAGAATCTCTGTTTGCGGGCAGGTCTTTGCAGCAGCGTCTGCGAGAATCGATTACCAATCCAGTAAATCTGAGCCAGGTTCTGAATGAGCACGGTATCGATTTGAAGGCTCTCCAAGCCATTCCGGGTATTACAACATTTGCCCCGTTACGTCAGAGTGCCAATGTCGGATTGCAGCAGAGGGCTTTGGATCTGCGGCTTAGTGCTGCCAACAAGAGGGGCGAACTGTTGGAATCGGAGCAGTATGCTCCACAACTTTTGTACCATGCATCGCATGATTTTGCTTTGCCTTCGTACGATGAGGTCAATCCATTTGGTGCGAAACGATCACATTTGGTGTTGAGCAGTCAAGGCGTACCGGCAAATACGGCAATGCGTCAGCAGTTGGTTGCCAAAATAGCTAGCCAGGATACGCCCACACTCGTTGTCGGTGGCGAACAAATGTCGCTGGCAACACACACACAACTACGGCAAGTACTGAGTACCATCGCACAATTACCAGGTCCCGAAACGGCGGTGCGCACCATTTCTAAGCAACCCTTGGTCATGCGTGTGTTTCGATCCGAATCCGAAACCACGATTGCCCTCATGAATCAGTCACCTTGGCCCGTTCATGTGCGTATTCCCTTTGATACCTCGCAAGAATGTACCTGGCATAAGTTGGGGATCCTTACGGCAGACGCACAGCGGCCCAGTGGATTGTTGGCGGCCAGGGCCGAGCAATGGCAAGTCGAATTGCAACCTCATGATTTGCAAGCCTGGAGTTTCACGACCGCAAAACTGCGCGTGGGTGAACCTCTTACGTCGCAAGACGATCTGGTACGCCAGGATCTGGAAAAGAGAATCCAACAAATTGAAGCACGTACGGGCAATCTAGATATAGAAAGATCCTATTCTCAATTGCAGAATTCTGGGTTTGAGCTAGAGAATATCGATACGCGCATCGTGGGTTGGCAGCCTTTTCAGGGGGCTTTAGGGGCTATTCAATTGGAAGACAGGGATGCCCATCAGGGAGCCTTTGCTTTGCGGTTGGAAAGCGAGGATGAGCTCGGGGTGGCCATTCAAAGCAACCGGTTTCCAATGCCCGAAACGGGACAGTTGGTGGTGAGTGCTTTCTTAAAAGCCAAACGCTGGAATCCTGAAGCCCGTTTGCACATAGCGATTGAAGACAGCGAAGGGGGGCGGTTCTATCGACAATTTGCTCAGTTGGGCAGCGAAGCTCCGTTGGCCGAGGATTGGAAACGGTACGATTTTCCGGTGGATGATATACCGCTTAATAGCAGGGGCCAGATTCGTGTTCGATATCATCTGACGGGTGACGCTGAAGTTCTGATCGACGATATTCAACTCTGCGATCTGCGATTCAACGAAGGATTTCGCGGTGCGTTGGTGAAACGGATCTATGCAGCGAAGATTGCCCTGGAACAAGGCCATGTGGTGGATTGCCTGCAAGTTGTGGATGAGTACTGGTCACGCTATCTGGTCGAGTATGTGCCGACTCTCGATACGGACACTGCCAGCAAGCAGCCACTCCCAGGCGAAATTGAGAAGGAAAGTACCGAATCCAAAGGCCTCCGGAGCCACTTGAAGGGTTGGGTACCTAAGATCTGGCGCTAAGTTTTCTTATCGTAATGCCTCTTCCCGCGGACTTCAGCGAATTCTGCTTGGGGATCATGTTGGCAGTCATTTCCTGCCGTAGCAGATGTCGCCAGACTTCCGGGTCTTGCCGGTTGGCTATGTGTTGCTCTACGCCCCCCCGAATCCTGGCGGATCCGGCTACGGCCCTGCTGAAGCACCGGGAGAGATAGGCGGGCTAGCTTGTCTCGCACAGAGTGAGCGGATTGGGTTCTTCTACCGTAGGATACTTGCCTGGTGTGTCGCTGCTGTACCATTGCTGGAGTACTTCACGCCAGGCGCCGGCCTGCTTAACACTGCAAAAACTTGCTCGTACTTGCTCGTGTTCCGGATGAAGCTGCGCGTACTTGATGCCAAACTTGCGCATGGTAGGTACACAACGATCAGGGCCGTACAATTCTTCTGCCAGCGAATAGTGCTCGGCAATCGTATCGCGCTGTTCAAACAAACTGGGAGGGTCGGGTAACGGCAACCCGGCGGCCAGCGCTCTGGCCTGGGAAAAGATCCAGGGATTTCCAATAGCGCCACGGGCTACGGTAACCCCATCGACTCCCGTGATGCGTATCATATCTAGACACGCCTGGGCGTCGAACAAGTCCCCACTACCCAAAACCACGCGCTGTCCTGCATGTTGCTTGACCTCACGTAAGAATCCCCATGACGATGGGCCATTGTAGCGCTGCGTGACCGTTCGACCATGCACTGTAATTGCGACGGCACCTCGCTCATAAGCGCCATCAAAGATTTCGTAGAATTTCTCAGTGCTTTCTGGCGAATCATCAATTCCGCGGCGCATTTTTACGGTGACGGGGACGTGTGGAGGAACAGCGTCGCGCACGCGTGAGATGATTTCTAATGCGACTTGAGGTTGGCTTAAATGAAAACCACCTCGACAGCGCCCCAGAACTTTTTTCACCGGACAACCAAAGTTGATGTCGATCACGTCAAACCCATGTTCGACAAGCCGTAATGCGGAGGGGCCAAATTGTGCTGGGTCTGCTCCCATAAGTTGACCACCCACGGGATGCTCTTCAGGGGCAACATGCATAAAGTGGTGGTTTTTACGCCTGTTTTTGACTTGCAGGATAAACTTGTCCAGCATGACTTCGCAGAGCGTGTAGGGGGCGCCCTGGCGGCGTGCTACTACCCGCATGGCCGTGTCGCTATAACCACTCAGGGCTGCCTGCACGATGGGAAAATCGAGCGAAATAGGGCCAATTTCAAGTTTTGGATTGGGGAATACCATACCGCCATTCTTTGGGAAGTGTGTCGTTTCAGTCAACTCCTCTTCTTGACGACAACAAAGCGGGCTAGTCAGCCTGGGTTTAAAGCAGCCTGAATTTCGGCTTTTACGTTCGTATCGGATTCAGTTTGGGAGCGTTCTAATAGCAATTTCCGGGCTGGCGCTGATTGCAATTCACCCAGGGCCCAAGCGGAGGCTCCCCGCACCAGAGGTTCTACGTCAGATAAACCTCGCTCCAGGGCCCCAAGCGCATGTCCGGCGCGCTGGTTGCCGAGCACGATGGCAGCATTACGTAGCAGGCCGCGGCGGTGCGAGCGCCACAAAGGCGTATGGCGGAACCTGCGTCGAAACTCCTGCTCGTCGATATCAAACAGCTGGATCAAGTCTAACGGATTTTTGGACAGCTCAGGCCAAAAGGCATTTTCGTCAGCAGTGGGGGCAGGTTGATTCCAGGGACAAACATCCTGGCACACATCACAACCATAGACCCATTGTTGCATGCCCGGACGCAATTCATTGGGTATAACATCCTGCAATTCGATGGTGAGATAACTGATACAACGTGTCGCATCCAGCAGATAGGGTTCGACAAAGGCATCGGTAGGACAGGCGTCCAGGCAGGCAGTGCAGGTGCCACAATGGTCCGCCAGATGTTCTGTGTCGTAGTGGAGTATTTGATCGGTGAGTATTCCAGCCAAAAAGAAATAGCTGCCCGCTTGTTTGGAAAGCAATAAGGTGTTTTTACCAATCCAACCCAGGCCGGCCAGCTGAGCAAACTCGCGTTCCAGAAGTGGGGCCGTATCTACCACTCCGCGAGTTCTGGCTGCTGGTACTTGCATGCGCAAGAAGTCGGCCAACTGGTGCAAGCGATCACGGATCAGGTCATGGTAATCCGCCTCCCCCCAGGCATAGCGAGACACCCTGCCCTGCCCCGTTTGGGGTTCGGTGGGTTGCGCGGTTGCATAGTTCATGCCCAGCATCACCAGGCTGCGTACGCCATCCAGGATATGCTTCGGATGGGAATACGCGTCGCGGCGATCCGCCAAATAGTGCATTTGCCCCCCATATCCTGCTGCTAACCATTCGATTAGTTTGGGAGCCCCCGGGGCCGGAATGGCCGGGCAAATACCACAAAGCTGAAAACCGAGTGTCTGGGCCTGCTTTTTCAATTTTTCTGACAGTTTTTCCGGATTCATGCCCAGATTTTAACAGACTTGAGCATTGCTTCTATGCGATTCCGTGTTTCATTTTTAGTGTTTCCCGAAATGGCTATCTTTGCCAAACTGTGTTGATTGGGCAAACGGGATCGCCGCGCTGGGCTAGCCTGTATGGCCATTTCTCACGTTCGAGATGCCCTCAGCGATGAAACGAATGCCGACAAAACAAGAGATCACCAGTTGCCCTTCGTTTCTGCCGCTGGTCACAAACGTGTTTTGCATCCCGGTACTAGTCGCTTTGAATTCTTAAACCAATCCTCCCCACCGGCCTTGTTCGAACCCAAGTAGGATTTTTCGATGAGATTACCCCTATTGATTCTTGTTTGCTTTTGCTTCGGTCCCTCGCTTGCCGAGGCAAAAACGCTGCTGTCGGGTATCGACCCCCAGGGGATCGATGCCTCGGTACGACCTCAAGACAATCTGTTTTTATTCGCCAATGGCGAATGGCTAAAACACACACCCATACCAGACGACAAATCCAATTACGGCTCCTTCATCATTCTGCATGATGAGGCAGAGGCCAATATTCGCGAAATCATTGCCGAGGCGGCTGGCAGCAATAGTCCGGTTGGTAGTGACGCCCAAAAAATTGGCGATTTTTTTCTCAGTTACATGAATGAGACAGTGATTAATCAGTTGGGGTTGGAGCCTTTGCGCGAAGAACTTGCCAAGCTGGACAAGCTCTCTACCAAGAAACAAATCATCGGGCACTTTGGTACACTTCAGTCGTTGGGTGTGAATAATCCGATGGGTTTTTACGTTGATCAGGATGACAAAAATTCAACGCAGTATTTAATTGCCTTAATCCAAAGTGGCACATCGCTCCCGGATCGGGATTATTATTTGAAAGAGGAAGAAAAATACGGTTCAGCGCGCAAGAAGTTGGCAGAGTATATTACTCGTCTTTTTGAATTGAGTGATTTGTCTGACGGCGAGCAGGCGGCAGCAGTAATACTGGCTCTCGAAACCAAACTCGCGGAGGCCCACTGGACACGTACCGATTTGCGGGATGCGAATCGGCGCTATAACAAGTTTCAGATGGTGGATTTGGTCGAAAAGATGCCCGGTATCGATTGGGAGACATTTTTGGATGCTGCCGAAGTAGGACATGTCCAAGAAGTCAATGTTGCGACGCCTAGCTATTTTGAATCGTTGGAAACGATTCTTGAACAAACGCCCGTTGAAGTCTGGCAGCAGTACCTTAGGTTCCAGATTTTGAATGCCTTTGCATCAGGACTTCCCAAGGCATTTGTCGATGCCAAGTTTGAGCTTTATGGCAAAGAGCTGTCTGGCACCCTTCAGCTCAAACCACGTTGGAAACGTGCCGTCAGTGCGTTGGCTGGTGGGCGCGGGTTTGGTGTGCTGGGAGACGCGATAGGTCGCTTGTATGTCAAAAAACACTATCCTCCCGAGGCGCATGCTCGGATGGAGGAGCTTGTCGACAATCTCATGCAATCCTATCAGCAAAGTATCGACGACTTGACTTGGATGACACCTGTTACCAAAGCCAAAGCTCTAGAAAAACTAGCCAAGATAACGACGAAAATTGGGTACACGAAAAAGTGGCGAGACTATTCCAAGCTTGAAATCAAGCCGAATGAACTCATCGGTAATCTCATGCGATCAGAGCGTGTTGAATACCAACGCTCCATCGACAAATTGGGTGGACCCGTTGATCGGGAAGAATGGCATATGACGCCCCATACGGTAAATGCCTACTACAACCCAAGTATGAACGAAATCGTTTTTCCGGCTGCCATCCTGCAGCCACCTTTTTTTAATGTCGCAGCCGATGATGCGGTGAACTACGGAAGCATCGGGGCAGTCATCGGGCATGAGATCAGCCATGCCTTTGACGATCAAGGTAGTAAGTTTGACGGAGATGGCAATCTCAACAATTGGTGGACTGATGAAGACCGTGAGGCCTTCGCAAAACTTACCAGCAAACTGGTAGATCAATTTGAGCAGTACTCTCCATTGGAGGGAAAACATGTAAATGGACGTCTTACCTTGGGCGAAAACATTGCAGACCTTTCGGGGATGTCGATTGCTTACAAGGCGTACCTGCTATCACTAGCGGGACGCGAACCGGTTGTCCTGGACGATTGGACGGGAGCGCAGCGTTTTTTTCTGGGATGGGCGCAGAGTTGGCGGCGAAAATACCGTGATGCCGAAATGGTCAATCGTCTGCTGACAGATCCGCACTCTCCATCCGAGTTCCGCGCTTTTGGCCCCTGTACTAATTTTGATCCGTTCTACGAAGCGTTTGAGCTCAAACCGGGGGACAAGCATTATCGGGAACCCCAGGAGCGGATTCGCATTTGGTAAAATGCCTGGTAGGTCTTAGCAGCCCTTATGACTTGCTGCGGTCAGGCATGGTGCGTGTCTGCCAGACCGCTGTCATTTATCTGGTTGTCTGAGGTGATTTGCAGTCTGAGGCTTGGTTTTCAGCAGAAAACACCTTTGTTTCCGGTCCTTTTATGGAGTTTTCTTGCGAAAGAAGACACCCCCAATTAGCCTGGAGATAGAGGCTGTTTTTCTCCTTGCGTACTGCGCTAATACAAGGACTAATTGGATAAGAGGTACACAGAGATGCATGCTCGATACGGTTTAGTGTTATTGGCAGCTTTTGCTTTTACAACGATTGATACAAGCTCAGTACAAGCGCAGTATGGCTTGAACGGCGGTTGTGGTTTTGTAGGCGGTTACGGCGCCTGGGACGTAGGTCGACTCTATGGAGTACTGGCACAAAACGTGCCTTATTATGCTGCGTTCCCTCCAGTTTACTACAGTGCTCCCGTGCCAAGAACATACGGATATAGCCCGTTTGCCTATCCACCGGGATATACAACTCCCGAATTGGTGGAGTCCCCTCAGGCAGTTGAGATATCGAATCCTTATGTGAAGCCGGTCTCAGCTGAGGAAACGGAAGCAAAACCAGATAAGGTGACACGAGCAAATGGTCCTCAGCCATTGCTGGTCCTCAATCCTTATGTCAAAGAACACGTTTCTTTGGCTTCTGCTGCACGCTAGCAAGTGTCCGTTGGGCAAGCTATGCAATCTGTAGTCAAGCGGTTGCTAGCAATTGTCTGGCTGTTTTTTTATACTGCTACCATGCGATTTCTGTCTTTCTTCAGAGAGTAGCACTAGCGCTGTACATACCTTGGCGCCTAGCAACAAAATGGTTGAAATATCCGGGCTGGACACGTCCTGTCAGTTCGCTATTATCCGCACCTTGTCGGAATGTAATCAAAGTTTCCAGGGGTGGAAAGGATAATGCCGATGCGGTGCATTTGCCCGACTCTGGCTCTTAGTCTTCTTGCAATGCTCTGTGGTTGTCGTACGCAAACTGCTTCGCTAACCAACCCTTTTTTAGCCCCAGATCGAGTGCCACCACCGACCACGCGTGCGCTCGTGCCTGGTACTGCACAGCCCTACTATCCGGGTGATTCTTTGCCCAATTCTCCCGTTGTGGTGCCGCCAACCGCGCAGCCAAATTATGTGCCTCCCGGGTCTCAAGTGGTGCCGCCGGGTGGCTGGAATGCTCCACCCCAGGCGGGATCGGGTTTCCAGGGATCTAGAGGAACCGTTCGCCCGGTTCAAGCAGAGAATCCCTCCGGGCTCATTGTGAACTTAGGCGAAGAGCCAGTGCGTGTGCAAGCGGACGAACAGAATCTACGTTTTGCACAAACGTCCAATCCTGATTCTGTACCGCAAAGTGGAGATTCGCAATACACGGCACCAACGAGTGCAACGCTCGGCGGCATCCAAAATCCTGTGTCCCCATTTGGTCATGGTGCGACCGTTCTGCCCAGCCAGACTTACCCAGAGCAGCTAACAAGCTATCAGGTGCCGGTGCAAGATCCGCGTCCAGTACGATTGCGTGCTTTGCCGCCGGGGCATGTGTCCAATCCGGATAGTTCTACACCAAAGGTCTCGCATGACGGTTTCCGTCCGCAAGGAAGCAGTCTCAACCGGTCTGCATCGCGCCCCACAGGGAACCAGGCTTCTAGTGGTGGTTTTGGTCCTACTCGAGAATCGGATGGTCGATTTGGTCACGACGCCAACTTCCAATGGGTACGTGGGCAATTGGAATACTCAGAGGCAACCAATCAATGGAAGCTGCGTTATATTCCCATTCAGCAAAGTCCGGATCAATTTGGCGGCAGCGTTTTAATAGCAAACCCACAAGTTCTGGGTGGTGTACGTCCGGGCGAGCATGTGCAATTACGTGGTCGACTGCATTCGCGTGGCACCAGTAGCCAGATGTTTGCTCCCATTTACACGGTTTCGATTGTGCAGCGACAACAGATATAGGATGGGAACACTCTCTCTGAATGCACCCGGGAACAGAACGTAGATTTTCACAGATGGTACGGTCCAGGCCTGTTTTTTCGCGCCCTTATCTCCGTACTCCCCTTTTGTGTTATTCGTCCAGCCAGGTCCTGTGTTTAGGTACCGTTGGAGTGCTACAATGTCACTGGGTGCTTCTTCAGGTGGATAGGGATTAGCGTGTCGAGAATACCGAGTGGACTTGGCCAACATATACGGGCGGTGATGGGTGACCCGTTAGCCCGCTGTGGAGCGTATCTGTCAAAAATTGCTGCACTCGAGCCCGATTTGCAGAAGCTCTCAGATTATGATTTGCGTAAAACGAGCTTAGGTCTCCGGTACCGCGCTCGCAGTGGCGAATCATTAAACAGATTGTTAGTTGAAGCATTTGCTCTTGTGCGCGAAGCGGGACGGCGCACTCTCAACATGCGCCATTTTGATGTCCAAATGTTGGGCGGCGCTGCGATGCACCACCGTTCGATCGTTGAAATGCAAACGGGCGAAGGGAAAACGCTCACAGCGACCCTGCCCCTCTATCTGGCAGCCCTTGATGGAAGAGGCGCCCATCTGGCAACGGTGAACGACTACCTGGCGCGGCGTGATGCCGAGTGGATGAAACCTCTCTACACGGCTTTGGGTTTAAAAATCGGGATTATACAAAGCCGGCAGCCTCAACCTGAGCGCCGCAAGGCCTACCAGGCGGATATTACCTACGGCACGGCCAATGAAATGGGCTTTGATTTTCTTCGCGACAGATTATTGAACCGCACTCTCAGCGAAGGCAATAAAGACCTCTTTGGTCAAATGTTGGGGGTTTCGGGAAGTGAAGGAAGCGACGAGCCAGTGCAGCGGGGATTGCACTTTATGTTGGTCGATGAAGCAGACAGTATTCTCATCGACGAAGCCCGTACGCCGCTGATCATTAGTGCGTTGCCAGGTGAGGACGAAGAAATCGCTGCTGAGGCCTACAATTGGGCCGCTAAAGTGCGCGATGAATTTCTGGAATTCGACGACTACGAATACGATCATGATGATCGCATCCTGGAATTGACTTTGGAAGGACGCCAAAAAGTACGTTCTCTTTCTAAGCCAAGCGCCATGGATCGTTTGCCCCTGTCAACCATTTACGAATACGTTCAGCGGGCCATTAAGGTGGCACGAGAAATGTTTCTCGATCGCCAGTATGTGGTACGTGATGATGAGATTGTTATCGTCGACGAATTTACGGGACGACTGGCAGAGGGTCGCAAATGGCGCGCGGGTATCCATCAGGCAGTCGAGGCTCAAGAAGGTGTCGAAATAACATTTGCGACAAACCAGGCAGCCCGGATTACAATTCAAGATTTGTTTCTGCGCTATGCGCGTCTTGCTGGGATGACCGGTACAGCTTCAAGTAGTCGTAGGGAGTTGTCGAAAATTTATGAAGTCCACGTGCTGCCGATTCCTACCAATCGGCCGCCGATTCGCGAGCAATTGCGGACACGCGTATTTGGTACGAGTGATCAGAAGTGGGCAGCGGTTGTAGAAGACGTGGTGCAGCAACACGAAAAAGATCGTCCGGTTCTAATTGGCACACGTTCGATTGATAAAAGCGAACATTTGGCCCAATTGCTTCAAGAGCATGGTGTGGAGCCTGTCGTTCTCAATGCGCGACATATTGCACAGGAGGCCGAGATAGTCCAGCAAGCCGGTCAGCGGGGCAAGGTGACGGTCGCAACGAATATGGCAGGACGCGGAACGGATATTAAACTCGGAGACGACGTTTCTGAGTTGGGTGGATTGCACGTCATTTGTACCGAACTCCACGAAGCGCAGCGCATCGACCGTCAGCTGATAGGTCGTTGTGGTCGCCAAGGCGATCCGGGTACCTACCGTCAGTTTCTGGCATTGGACGATGAGATTCTGCTGCTTGGTCTAGGGCCGAAGAAAGCAGAATCTTTAGAGAAGAGAGGTTTGTCGGCGGAAGGCCCCATGCGTGGCCTGGAGACATTGTTTCGTAAAGCCCAGCGTCGCGTTGAGCGGCGTCATTTTCGTGACCGTAAAGTGCTACTGTATCACGAAAAAGAGCGTCAAAAAGTTCAGCGTCAAATGGGTCAGGATCCTTATCTGGATACTGCGGGATAATCGGCAGGAACTATCCCGGGCTAGAACGGAACTTCGTCGTCATCGATGGCTTCTTGGAAGGCATCGTTGGCGGAAGAGACGGCCCCCGATGCTCCTGGGTTTTGTTTGCCCACCACATCAAAACTGAGCGCTTCGGCGTTGAGAAAGAACTTGACCTCGCTATTCGCATCACGTTGCCACTTGCGGCCATTGAGACGGTAAGTGATTTCAACCTCATCTCCAACTTTCAAGTCATCTGCGCTGTCGCAACTATCTTGAACAAATTCAACGGGAATATAATTCGTAAACCGGCCATTGTCCTGTTCCAGGACCAAGAGTCGCTTGCGAAACCCTTTTTGTCCATAAGTTTTCGTTTCTTCAATCAGGTGGACGACACCTCGCACTTTTGCATCACTCATAATTTATAGATCCTTCATGGAGTTCTCTGGAGCGGATGGCACAGGTTAAGCCATGGTAACGGTTCTTGGTAAGAAGATAAATAACCGAGATGAAACAATTATCAGCAGCGTTTATCAGCACAACCAACCGTGTTCCAGTATTCAGGAAGGGCCGACGCTTCGCTTTGGCCTACCCTGCGGCTGTGCTGGTACCGGTTTCCAACTTGGCAGGAGCCTCGTCTTCCCGAGTCGGGTATGTTGGAGAGTCTCTTATCTGTTAGACTAGAACCGATTTCTAAATTTGTTTGTTGCCACACAATGACTGATAGTTGACTCAGTTAAGCTAGTAGGAGAGTTGTGAGTTTTGGGTTGAATGGAATTCTCGTGTTGGAAAGATTCGGATTTGGCAACAGATAGAGAAACATCCCTCAAAAGATGCCAACTTTTGGGATGTTAAAATGGTTTTTTCCGAGGTTTCTTTGAGAATGGACCCTCTAATGCAGACTTAGGTGCGAAAAAGATAAATGACGAAACGTTTATTGATACATCCGATTAAGGACCCCATCTGTCATAAGGTGCGTCCGCCAGGCTCAAAAAGCATCACAAACCGTGCCTTGGTCTGTGCTGCTCTTGCCCAGGGAACATCGACACTTCGTGGAGCGCTGGTCAGTGAAGACACAGAAGTCATGATCAAGGGCTTGCAGGATTTTGGTATAGATGTTCAGCAAGAGGACGCGGGGCAGACGCTAAGAGTCGACGGTTGTGACGGGAGCATTCCGGCCGGGCAGGCCGATATTTTTGTCGGCAATAGTGGAACCACCATCCGATTTCTGACGGCTCTGGCCACTCTAGGGAATGGCGCCTACCGGCTGGATGGCATTGAGCGAATGCGACAACGGCCTATTTCGGATTTGGCTGAAGCACTCCGACTATTAGGAGCAGAGGTCTATTGTGCAGACGACCACAATTGTCCTCCCGTTGATGTCGTGGCCAATGGTTTGCGAGGTGGCGAAGCGAAGATTCGAGGCAATCTATCCAGTCAGTACTTAAGCGGTCTGCTGATGGCAGCACCTTATGCAGATCGGGAAGTAAGGCTCTGTGTGGACGGTACCCTGGTTTCTGTCCCCTATGTGATGATGACAATGGCGGTGATGGATTCATTTGGGGTTCGTGCCCAGGCAGATTCAGCTTACACGCAAATTGTGATACCCGCTAAAGCTGGCTACCAGGCCTGCGAATATGAAATTGAGCCAGATGCCTCAGCGGCAAGTTATTTTTGGGCGGCGGCAGCAGTCACTGGAGGCGAAGTTACTGTTACCGGACTGAGCCAACAAAGTCTGCAAGGCGATGTCGGATTTGTGAATTGCCTGAGAGAAATGGGATGCGATGTCCGGTATGCGAAGAACAGTATCACCGTAGTTGGGCGTGCGTTGCGAGGAATTGATGTCGACATGAATGCGATAAGTGACACCGTACAAACCCTGGCAGTGGTGGCGTTATTTGCTGATGGTCCAACGAACATACGCCAGGTAGCCCACATACGGCATAAAGAAACCGACCGCATTGCCGCAGTGGCTACAGAGCTTCGCAAACTTGGTGCGCAAGTCACAGAACACGAAGCAGGTTTGCAGATCGTGCCTGGCCATCTGGTGCCTGCTGAGATCGATACGTACAACGACCACCGCATGGCGATGAGTTTTGCTGTAGCCGGGTTGGTTCATGAAGGCGTAACGATTCGCGACCCGGGTTGCACGGTCAAGACATATCCCCATTTCTTTACCGACCTGGATGATCTTAGGCGGCCCCAAAAGTAGAAAAGCATAACCCGCAGAACTGCGGTATCTGGTGGTTTGGAAGGTGGCCGATGCGAAAAAGAACCTGCGATTGCAGGAGTCGAGGCGCTAAGCTGCTTGAACATCCAGCGCTTGATTAAACCCAGGGCATCATGAACCAGGGCATCATTAAATAGAGCCGACCGAGCTACTTCCACCTTGATTAACAGAATCGATCAATTCTTCGGCTCGAGCGAGCAATGAAAGACTGGATTCCGAGGGTGGAACGCCTCCTGAGCTAGCGTCAAAGGCCTCGAATCTCCCGGCACAGTGGCGGCAGATTACGTCTTTGCCAAGATGCTCAACTCGAACTTGCAGTCTCCTACCGCAGGTGGGGCATTCCTGGGCAAAATAGGTTGTGTTTGACATTAATAACCTCCTGTCTGAGTCAAGGGCATCCATACGTACTTGCCGCATCCGACTACCAGCATAGTGCCTTGGGGCCAGATTTTCAAACCCAGACTCCTGATGTGAGCATCCCGTCGCTTTGAGTGTATTCTGTAAGTTGTTTTATATTTTTGACTTACGTAAATATACGGCTGTTGGGATGGTAAGCTGTTCTTGGGATAGAACTTTACCTATTGTGAAACGGTTGGGTTTGGCTGCTGTTGGGCAATGGTGAATTTCCCTTGATTCTAAACTCTAAACTTTCGGACTCGATGGATATGAAAAGCAACAATGTAAATCGTTACATGCTCGTTATTACTATCTCAAGCAGCTTGATCTGCCCTACCGCAGTCGCCGAGCAGAAAAAGACACCAGAGGATCAATTGGCCGCCACGGTCCGTCGCTATTTCGAAGGTTCCAGGAGCTACCAACCTGGGGACATCATTACGCAGTCCCAACTTGCCTAAATGCAAATGTACTTGCGAAGAACGGCAGGCCACATTTCTGCAGCCAATCCCCGGTTGATGAAGAGAGCCTTGCCTGGCCAATCCCGGCTAATCCAATACTTTTACGCGGGAAATAACAGTAAATTGTTACGAGTAGTCGCCCAAAAAAGCGGTGGATATGCCGGACTTGATAAATTGTGTCAAAACACGGCAGGCCGTAATAAATTGGATTCCTTTCTCAAAACGGGCAATTACCAGACACTGATGCAAGCACTTCGCGAGCTGCCTCAAAAGAAATCTGTCAAGCGATTGCCCCCCATCTACACCGTGGCAGATTTTCTGGTGGCCGTTCGAAAGCCGGCTATCGAAAGCAAGACGCCGGTGCCTGGGAAGGAAGATCCTCCCACAAAGTTGGAACCTTCCAAGTGAGTTCAGGTAGTTGCTGGCCTAACGCCATATGCTGGATGAGAGCAGATGTTCTTTTTGATGTAGGCGTTTTTCGCAGAGTGGGTAGGGCTGCCGGGGCATGGCCTCTGGGATACCCCAGGGAGCTATCAGCGATGGGAGAATCATCTTGGTGCCATGGTGAGACTACTGGCGAGCTAGGGAAATCTTTTTGCTATTAGTTTTGCAGCGGACAACTGAACTGGTGAAGTTCCTTTTTTATCGCAATAATCGGCTTTCTAGGGTAGAATGCAGGCTGCTCGTCAGGGACCGGAGTTGGTCCATTTAAAAAAATCTGGCTGCGAATTTGTGGTTGCAGGATTCTTGGTTGGGAGGGATGGTTCCTCAGGAGTTCAGCATGCTGGAGCTCTGGAAATGTAGCTATGGAAATAGGGTTGGCATGCCAACGCTCGTGTTCCGTTGTTAGCCGAATTGGCGAACCGTTTGCAGTATTTGGGGTCATGGGGATATGGCCAATAAATTATTTGTTTCTTCGGTTTTTGCGCTCTGGCTGTCCAGTATGTCCTGGTTGGTGGTGGTCAGGATTCTACCTTCATTTGGCGGTGGCGAACCGCCCCTCTCCGAGAGTTATGAAACGGGTAAGGTAGTTGCCTGGCGAGTTGATTGGAATGGCAAAGATGTAGGGCGTGCTGCCAGTGTCCGTGTTGCTGGAGTCGATGCAACCATCGAATTGCATAATCGATTGCGCTTGGAAAAGTTTCCCCTGATGGAATTGGCTCCCAGTTTTATGCGATTTGCCCTGGGTGAAATAGAGGACATGACATTCGATGCGATTACGCGTATTGAATTTGATCCGTTGGGAAATTTTTCTTCCTTCGATAGCCGAATATCAGTCAATGAACTTCCATCCGTTTTGACGATCACAGGGAGGATTAAGGACGCCTGTCTGGAATTGAAGGTCAGCGCGGGTGCAATTACGCATAGGACCCCCGTTTATCTTCCAGATAGCAAATCGCTGAACGAAGCTCTGTTTCCGGTTTCAAAATTACCAAACATAAGAGTTGGTAGACGCTGGAAAGAAGAGGTTTACAGCCCTTTCCGTACTGCTGGTGATCCAGTAGAACTTGTGCAGGTTGAAGTCGTGGGTGTTGAGCAAATGCTCTATGAAGACGACAATGTTCGTGTGTTGCGCGTGGAGTATCGTAGTATAACTAGCACAGGCGTTGCCGAGAATTCAAAGCTGTTGGCCGTGTCGTGGGTGGAAAGCCAAGAAGGTAGTGTTCTGAGGCGAGATGTGTATGTCGGGGATTCTAAGTTGCGTTTTGAGCGGCTGTCTGATAGTGAGGCAATGGAGGTAGGGGATGTTTTGTTTGAAGAAATTCTTCGTCGTAAAGAAAGTGATTCTTTGCTGGATGTCCCCCAGTAGATAAATTAGGCCGTTCCGCATTAATCTTTTCGTAGTGCTAGAAGGTATGATCCGATTCGAACACGTTACCAGAAGTTACGGTAGTCGTGTTGCCGTTGATCAGCTTGATCTGAGCGTTGCAAAAGGGGAATTGCTGGCTCTTCTCGGTCATAATGGCGCAGGCAAAACCACTTCTCTTAAAATGATTGTCGGGCTTCTGCGCCCAAGCAGTGGTCGAGTGAGTGTCAACGGTTATCTGGTAACCGACCATCCTCGCGAAACGAGCAAGTTGATCGGCTATGTGCCTGATCAGCCTTATCTTTACGAAAAATTGTCGGGTCGAGAATTCTTAGAGTTTGTCGGTGAGATGTATGGTTTGACGTCAGCCGAAGTCCGCGAAGGGGTGGGCCGAGAAGCGGAACGATTTCAACTAGTTGAGTTTTTGGACCAATTAACAGAAAGTTATTCTCACGGAATGCGACAGCGAACCGTGTTTGCCGCGGCAATGATGCATCAGCCTGAGGTGCTGATTGTAGACGAACCGATGGTAGGGCTAGATCCGCATAGCATTCGTATGGTTAAAGATTTGCTTCGGGAGTACGTATCCCAAGGAAAGACAGTTCTGATGTCCACGCATACTTTGTCGGTGGCTGAAGAAATTGCAGACCAGGTGGCTGTCATGAAATCTGGTGAATTGTTATTCCATGGGCCTATTGAACAATTGCGATCCTCAGTCCCTGGGGCAATAGGCTCGCTGGAGTCTCTCTATCTTGCTTTGATGGAGGGCTAGCTTTGGTGAAGGTTGGCTCTTGCAGGAACCGTTGCTAGGATTTCCATTCTTTGGTGCCCGTTTTTGATACATGATGCTATGTCCACGGAAATAAGGCAAACGGTCATTGATGATGCGCTTCTCAGTGATAAGCTTCCTTCGCACGAACGAGAAGGACAGATTTTCTGGAAATTGCGTTGGCGGGGAGCCAATGCGCAGTTGCACCAGATTTTTACACAAGCAAGGTTGAGGACGGGCCTGGTGATTGGTCTGAGCCTCCTTTTTTGGGTCGGTTTGTTTTTCTTGTTTTACAAAGGATTCGAACTGGTCATTGCACGCGTTGGTCCTCCGGGGGCCAATTACCATGCAGATACCGTGCATTTTGTCTTTACATTGTTCTTTGTTTCGCTGCAGGTCATGCTGGTTTTTTCGGCGGGCATTATATTTTACGGTGGTCTCTATGCCTCACGTGAGACGGACTTTCTGTTGACACTACCCGTTCGTGATTCGCGTCTGGTCTACTACCGATTTCAGGAAGCACTGTTTTACAGTAGCTGGGGTTTTTTTCTGCTGGCCAGTCCGATGATGTTTGCCTATGGCATGGTTGTGTCGGCTCCCTGGTATTACTACGCCTACATGCCTGGGTTGATGGTTGCATTTGCATATATTCCCTGTTCGTTGGGAGCCATCGTCTGCTTGCTGCTCGTAAGTCGAATGCCTCACTTTCGAAGGTTTGTCGTAGGCGGGTTGGCTTTGGTCGTTATCTCAATTGCTTATTTTTCGATTTGGAAAACTCTGGATATGGCCGATGCAGACTTGCTGGGTGCTGCGTGGTTTAAAGAAACTTTCAGGCGATTTGAATTTACACGTGAAGAGTGGCTGCCCAGCACATGGTTGAGCAACGGCCTGCTACAGGCGGCCAGGCCCCGTGGCCAGGACCCTGCGGATTTGCCCTGGTTAGAAAGTGGGAAATATCTCTTGGTGCTTGTTTCCAATGCCCTGCTGCTGCATATCGCTGTTGCCTGGGTAGGCGAACGCATTTATCGAGAAAGCTATTTTGGGCTCTATACGCGTCAGGCACGAGAAAGTCTGGCGAGAATGGCATGGTTTGATCGTCTGGCCTTTAAGCTCCTGAGTGTGTTTTCGAAAGAAACTCGCTTGTTGATCATTAAAGACCTGCGTTTGTTCAGGCGAGATCCCGTGCAATGGTCCCAGTTTCTGATTTTCTTTGGTTTGTTGTTGCTTTACTTTTTAAATATTGATCGTTTTCGTCAGCAGCGCACGGATGTCAATGTATTGGCATGGGTGAATATCGTTAGTTTTTTAAATCTGGCTGTGGTTGGTTTGATCGTGTCGACTTTTACAACACGATTTATTTATCCGTTAATTAGTTTGGAAGGGAGACGATTTTGGATTTTGGGGCGTTTACCTGTCAAGCGAGATACTATTTTGTGGGGCAAGTTCTTATTTGCAGCAGGTGGTGCATGGGGGCCCTGTGCTGGGTTGGTATTGGTGAGCGATCTTATGCTCAATGTCACAACGATGGTGATCTTTGTGCACCAGGCAATTTGCATCATGCTTTGCCTGGGGCTTTCGGGGATGGCGGTTGGCCTGGGCGCTATTCTGCCTGATTTTAATGAGCAATCTCCCTCGAAAATTGCTGCCGGCTTTGGGGGGACATTGAATCTGGTGTTAAGTGCTTTGTATGTCATGATCGTTGTTTTTATTAACGCTTTGCCCTGCCATTACTTTCTGATGACTTATGCTCACGATATGAATAGCCGACTCCATTCTGGTAATCTTAAGTTTTGGTTGGGTGTGGCCGTTTTTGGGTCCTGCCTGCTGACGATATTGGTGACCTCGATACCTCTCTACAAAGGATTCAAGGCTTTTCGCCGCTTGGAGATGTAGGGAGAAAAATTTTCTAGCCAGGAGCAAATGGGGCGAAATAAAAGATGTCTGTTAAACTTTGGGAATTCTGCCGGTTTTCTTATTGGTAGCTAGTCGGCCCTCCAAAGGCCTTCTATAATTGCCGTCTTAAATTTCACGATGAAGGGGTTTCGCAGCCATCCTATCCTACCGGGTGTCAAACAGCCGCAATGACTGAACTTGACCAACAGCATTCCCCAACGCCTCCCGTTCATTCGACTCAGCCACTTCGCATCGGAGCGGTCAGCTATTTGAATACCAAGCCACTCGTTTATGGCTTGCCGGAGTTATTGCCCTCGGCCCAGATCAGCTTCGACTATCCCAGTCGGTTGGCCGACCTGCTCTCTGAGGGAAAGTTGGATATTGCCCTGGTGCCCTCAATTGAATTGGCATTGCATCCGGAATGGTCGATTGTATCGGATGCCTGCATTGGTTGTGTGGGGCCTGTTCTGAGCGTGAAGTTGATGTTTCGTGTGCCTCCTGCAGACGTTCGACGACTTGCGCTCGACGTAGGTTCACGTACGAGCGCAGTGCTCGCCCAGATACTTTTAAAGGAACTCTATGGAGTTCGCCCCGAATTGCTGGCATTGCCATTGGGAAGTAGCCCCGCAGCGCTGCAAGCGGATGCAGTGCTCATGATCGGTGATCGTGCGATTCGGTCTCAAGAAGACGAATTTTGCGAGGTGTGGGATTTGGGAGATCGATGGTGCCGCTATGCTGAGTTGCCATTCGTATTTGCCATGTGGGTGGCGCGCCAAGGTGTTCTGACCCAGGAGGCAGAAGTTGCTTTTGCGGCAGCGCGTGACCAGGGTTGTAATAATCTGCAAGCGATTGCAAAACACGAGTCCCAGGCGATGCAACTTCCAAATGAATTGGTCGAAGAGTACCTCTGCCAAAACCTGTATTACCGTTTGGGTTCTCAGCAACGTCAGGGGCTGGAGCTTTATTATCATAAGGCAGCGCGTATGGATCTGATTCCTTCTATTCCCCAGGTTATGCTTGATGATTGCCAAATCAAATCTTGATGAATTGCTTGAGAAAGCTGTTGCCGGTGGAAGGCTTCTTCCTGCAGAAGGCCTGGCCCTTTTGGAGTCGCACGATTTGGCATCTCTAGGTCGTGCTGCCGACGAAGTTACTCGACGCATTCATCCTGAAAGCTATCGCACCTACAATATTGATCGCAATATTAATTACACCAATGTCTGCACTGCAGTATGTGATTTTTGTGCCTTTTATCGATCTCCAAAATCGTCCGAAGGTTATGTGCTGGACCGGGAAGTCCTCCTGAAAAAAATCGCAGAGACCGTGGACATAGGGGGCGATCAGATACTTCTGCAGGGAGGATTGCATCCGGATTTTAAACTCGATTGGTACGAAGAACTTTTGCAGGATATTAAAAAACGGTTTCCAGATATAAATATTCACGGCTTTAGTCCACCCGAAATCCACCACTTTACAAAAGTCAATAAGCTGCCGCTTCGGGATGTGCTCGAGCGACTTAAGGCAGCCGGTTTAGGAAGTTTGCCCGGAGGTGGAGCTGAAATCCTCGTAGACCGCGTGCGTCACGAGATCACCCGAGGCAAGGTGCTCACCGACGATTGGCTGGATGTGAATCGTGTCTGGCATGAACTGGGAGGACGCAGCACCGCGACGATGATGTTTGGCCACGTCGAGACCTTGTCCGAGCGGATTGAGCACTTGGAACGGCTTCGTAAATTGCAGGATGAAACGGGTGGCTTTACCGCATTTATCTGTTGGACATTCCAGCCAGATCATACCGACATGGATGATATTCCACCGGCGGGTTCCTTCGAATATCTGAAAACGAATGCCGTCGCGAGGCTGTATCTGGATAACTTTGAAAACCTGCAATCAAGTTGGGTAACCCAGGGTCTCAAAATCGGCCAGATGGCACTGCTTTACGGAGCGAATGACATGGGCAGCCTGATGATAGAAGAGAATGTGGTGGCCGAAGCGGGTACCGTCCACCATCTTAGCTTGGAGCAAATCCGCGCTGCTATTTCTGATTTGGGCTACAAACCGAAGCAACGCAATGTGCACTATCAAGTGCTGGACAAAGAGATCCGCACGACGACTCTACAGAGTCAAAACGCACTCAACATACTGTAAAGGATACTGTTAAGGATCTTTAGCGTATCTGGCTTTAGCCAGGTTGAGAGTATGCTGAATTCTAAGAAGCCGTGTTTTAGATGCAACCAATGGGGGTAGCACAATTGATTTTTAGTTGCGCTGTAGGGAACGTGCTTCTGTGCCGTACAAGTTATTGAGTGGGTATGCAGCCCCCCAAGCACCATAAATGCTTTGCGACTTGCCTGCGAACGGTTAAACTGCAAATTATCAACACATTGAGCGATTCAAGCGAATTTCTCAATAAACCCTTGGAGCCCATTATGAACCGTTTCCCAGATTGGACTCCCGCAGTATTCTGCGCGGTGCTGACCTAGCCCCCTTCACCGAGTCCATGCATTGATCGAGGATCAACGTTTTGGATGCTATGAAGGAGAGCATACTATGCCCCGCAAGACTGAGCCCGACCCGCAGGCGCGCAGCAGTCCAGCATGTGCGTAATGCACTAGGGCCAAATCGCGTCAGCGAGCGTCGGGCCTGCCGGGTACTCGATCAACCTCGCAGTACACAACGACGAGAGAAGCACATTCCTAGCGATGAACCACGGTTAATTCGCCGCATAGTGCAATTGGCCAGCGAATACGGCCGTTATGGCTACCGCCGTGTGATAGCCTTGCTACGAGCAGAAGGTTGGCGAGTTAATCACAAGCAAGTCGCACGGCTGTGGC
>CAWWCC010000004.1:0-39458 GCA_963935315.1 uncultured Planctomycetaceae bacterium
TTCAAGTTGCCCCGAGGGCCGATTGTCCTTCAGCATCACGGCCCGCCGATCTGGTTCAGAAACATTTATGTCAAGGAATTGAACTAAAGGATGCCGTCCCCCACGGAGGTCCGATCAAGCGAAAGGCGACCCCATAGTGTCAAAAAACTCAGCCGGGCAGCTCCTGCATGGATTAACTGTACATTCGAGTTTCTTCGCCCGGAGATTTCGTTCGACGCGGCGGTGGAACTGACCGCCGCTAGAAACAGGCCCGCTGAAACTGCGGGGGTGACTATGACCTCCGCTAGAACTGTGACCCGCTATCCTACGGAGGTGTACATGCACGACGTAGGAAACGGAAGATAGCCATCTATTCTCGATTTCCCCCACAAAGAGCGGTGTTGGTTGGCTTGCTTTCTGGTGCGGTTAAGTCTAGCGGGGAATCTGCCCACCGTTAGAAGCGGACGTTAGGGAATTACCCCATTTAGAGGGTGCTACTACCGGGATTTGCCATGACCGAGGGTTCGTAACACCAGTTTGCTATTCCCGCTTAGTCGAAGTTCAACCCTGCATCTGCTGTTCGCCTAGCAGTCTCTCAAGGGTCGCATATGCCTGGTCAATACCAGCAAAAAATTGTTCAACCGGTATCCAGTCAGCCCGACTGTTTTCCGTTGTAGGCCTTTTGGCGAGTTCGTCAAAAGGATTTCTCCATTCAGGGACAAGAGTTACGTCTTCGAGAGTGAAGTTTTTTATGGTAAAAGCCCGCTCCGACTAGGGGTCAAGCGAGGTTCTATAAAAGGGATATTTTAACTTTTATCTCAAGAGCTTTCCATGGGTAGTCAATAGCCAAATAGGCTTCAACTTGATGCGATGAGAAATAATATAGTCTCGCATCCTTTACAAACAGCCCGTCACCAAAATGACTCCCCAAAGCTCGTCCACCTCTGGATCGGTTTCTAAAACCGACAGTAGCCAAACTTCTGGAACTTACGAGTTGGCAATACAGTGCCTACGCTCACGACTCCGAGATTGGTTGGGGCGTCTTCTCTGCATTGCCAAACCATTCGCTCAATCCACGGAAGATGACGAAAAACGTGGGAACAAAGAGGAGCGAAAATACGGTCGCTGCAACCATACCGCCAACAACCGAATTGCCAACTGCCTGACGACTTGCGGCTCCAGCTCCACTGGCAAACAAAAGGGGCAGAAATCCCAGGATTGACGAAAAAGCGGTCATCAATATCGCACGGAAACGCATTTTTGCTGCGAAGGCCGCTGCTTCTCGAATGCTTTTACCCGCCCGGCGCTGCTCGGAGGCAAATTCGACGATAAGAATTGCATTTTTACTGGCCAGAGCAATCAATAGCACAATGCCTATTTGGGTGTACACATTATTGTCTGCACCGCGTAGAGCCAAAGCAGTCACCACACCCAATACGGCTAAGGGAACGACAGCAATCACAGCTGCAGGGCTGGTCCAGCTCTCATACTGTGCAGCCAACACCAAGAATACGAATGTTACGGCAAGACCAAAGATGAATGCCTGGCCGCCGCTCGATTCTTTTTCCTGGTACGACATGCCCGTCCATTTGTACCCCATTGTCTGTGGCAACTTCTGATCGGCCATTTGCTCCATCATGGCCAGGGCTTGCCCTGAGCTAAATCCGGGTGCTTGCTCGCCATTGATCTGGGCACACGGATAAAGCAGGTAACGCTGAATAACCTGTGGGCCAAACGTATCTTCAACATCAACAAAGGTGCCAATGGGGACCATATCTCCACTACGATTTCGAACATCCAGGTTGCGTATGTCGCGTGACTGTACGCGGAATTCATGGTCTGCCTGAATTCGGACCTGATATGTTCGTCCCAGTTTATTGAAATCGTTGACGTAGGTTGAACCTAGAAACGACTGCAAAGTGTTGAACACTGAGCTGAGTGGCACATCAAGTGTTTTAACTTTGGTTCGGTTTATATCGGCAAACAATTGCGGTACATTGGCTCGAATCGTCGTGCTCAATCCAGTCAACCCCGCCTGTGAGTTGCCATCCGCCACAATCTCATTGGCAACCTTTTGCAGCTCCGCCAACCCCACTCCGCCCAGATCCTGCAACTGCATCTGAAAACCACCCGCCGATCCCAAGCCATCGATGGGTGGTGGTATAAAGGCAATGGCTATACCTTCCTGTATCTTGTTAAACTCGCGACGCAGGTGAGCCACAATGCTCTCTTGCGATAGCTCGGGAGTCTGTCTTTCTTCCCAAGGTTTATAGATAATCGCCATCAAACCCATATTTCCGCCATTGGTAGCGCTGAGCAACGAATAACCAGATACTGAAATCCAGTCGGTCACCCCGGGTGTATTGGCTGCAATTTTGTCCATCTGCTCAAGAACTTCTTGAGTACGTGCCGGTGAAGCCGCATCGGGAAGTTGGATATTGGCAAAACAGTACCCCTGATCTTCACCGGGCAAAAAACCGGTCGGGATTTTCATAAAACCCCAACCCGTCAAAGCCAACAAGCCGACAAAAAGGAAAAGGACAATCACCACCCGACGGACAAATTGCCCAATCACAAACCCGTAGATGCTTGTTACACTGTCGAATACTCGGTTGAACAAGCGAAAGAACCAAATCTTTTGCTCCGACGATTTACGCATCAAAATACCGCAGAGAGCCGGACTCAGGGTCAGGGCGTTGATGGTGCTAAAAATGACAGCCGCGGAGATTGTCAGCGCAAACTGTTTGTACAACTCACCGGTAATTCCGCCCATAAATGCGGTGGGCACAAAAACGGCCAGCAGCACGAGGGTGGTGGCTATGACCGGGCCTGTAATTTCATTCATTGCCTTTTCGGCAGCCTCTTTGGAAGTGAGTCCCTCCGACAAAAAGCGATCCGTATTTTCAACGACCACGATTGCATCATCCACCACAATGCCAATGGCCAGAACCACACCAAAAAGGGTCAGCATGTTGATCGAAAAACCAGCAAATCCTAGCGCAGCAAACGTACCGATCAGTGCGACCGGAATAGCCGCACAAGGCACAATGGTGGCGCGCCAATCCTGGAGGAAAATGAAAATCACCAATACGACCAGAACGACTGCAACCAAAAGGGTCGAATAGACTTCTTTAATCGATGCCTCGACGAATTTGGTTGTATCAAAAGGTATGTCGTACCGTAGGCCTTCGGGAAAGTTCTTTTTCAATACCTCCAGCCTATCTTCAATCTTTTGCGCCACATCCAAAGCATTGGCCCCGGGCAACTGATAGATCGACAAGGTCGCACAAGGCTTTCCGTTATAAGTAGACGTGTACTTGTAGTCTTTGGCACCCAATTCGACACGAGCGACATCTTTGACGCGCGTTATCCGGCGGCCCGAGGTTTTGATGATCAATTCCTCAAATTGCTTCACCTCATTGAGTCTGCCCAGGGTGTTAATGACTAGCTGAAAGGGTGCTTCGGCAGGCGGTTCACCAAGTCGTCCGGCAGCCACTTGAACATTTTGTTCACTAATTGCAGCAACCACATCTTCGGTAGTCAGGTTTCGTGCTTTGAGCAACTCGGGGTTGAGCCACACCCGCATGCTATAGTCCGATGCGCCAAAAAGAGTTACCGAACCTACACCTTTCACACGACTTAACTCGTCTTTAACCGAGAGCGTGGCAAAATTACTCAAAAAAAGTGCGTCGTGGTTTTCGTCCTCCGAAGTGAATGCGATGAACTGAATAATACTGGTCGATTGTTTCTTGGTAGTCACACCCTGACGGCGCACTTCCTCAGGCAATTTTGAATTCGCGATGGAAACACGATTTTGCACCAAGACGGTTGCCATATCCATATCGGTGCCGATCTCAAATGTCACCGTCAACGTATAGCTGCCATCGTCAGAACTGCTCGACGACATGTAGATCATATCTTCGACGCCATTGACTTCTTGCTCGATAGGCGCAGCAACCGTGTCGGCCACGACCTCTGCATTAGCACCCGGATAAAAACAGGTCACTTGCACCGTAGGCGGCGATATTTCGGGAAACTTGGCAATCGGCAGGGATGATTGCGAGACCAAACCGGCAATCACAATCACAAGTGAGATCACACTGGCAAAGATAGGCCGATGTATAAAGAATCGCGACAGCATAAGACGGTTTACTCGGATTCAGCAGGTGGGGAAGCTTGCCCCTCTTCACCTGACATTTGTGCATTCCCTCCGGTCAACTCTTGAGGGTTGACCTTAGCGCCAGGACGCGCACGTTGGATTCCCTTGACGATAATGCGATCTTCAGGTCCCAAGGATCCCTCGACCGCTCGCAGACCATGGTATTCGCCTCTCAATTTAACCGTCTGCTTGACAACCGTATTGTCGCTATCGACTACAAGTAAGTATGCCCCCCCTTGATCACGGCCAATAGCGCGTTCATCGACAAGGATGGCATCGATTTCTCCAATCGGAACCTGTACACGAATAAAAGCACCGGGAGGAATGAACTGATCTGGGTTAGGGACCTCGGCACGAATCAAATAGGTACCTGTGCTTTGCTCAACAGCCAAATCTGCGTACTCTGCCCGCCCTTCATGCGGATAGCCCTCTTCGTCTCCCAAACCAATAAAGATTGGGTGATCCAATTTTGCGTCTTTTGCCATGTTCGATGTGTCGCGTTCCGCTGCTGTTGGATCCGTATCTTTTTTTTCTGCAAGCCGTCTTCGCATGAGCTGCAAGAGATCATTTTCGTTGATTGTAAAAAAAGCGTAGATCGGATCGTACTGGACCAGGTTGGTGAGCAAGGTTGACTCGCCGGCACCTACCAGATTGCCAATGTCGCTCCGCCGTCGACCAACCCGCCCACGAATCGGTGCACGAATCTTGGTATAGTCAAGGTTTAATTCGGCTTCTACGACCATCGCTTGGGCAGCTGTAATCTCGGCCTGCGAAGATTTGATGGAGGCCTCCGCCCCATCAACTGAGGCCCGAGCTGTCAGGACTTCCGTAGCCAGGACATCCAGTTCTGCTTGCGTCACAGCCCCCGATGCAGCAGCCCTTTTGGAACGTGCGTATTGGGCTTCGGCATTGGCCACCTCGGCCTGAGCTCCTTTTAAATGAGCTTCTGCACTGGTTAAGCCCGCCTCTGCTAATTTGACACTCGCTTTGGCCTGGGCTAATGTGGCCTCAAAGGGACGCGGATCAATCGTAAATAATAATTCACCCGCTTCGACCTGTTGCCCTTCTTGAAACTCAATACCTTCTAAATAGCCTTCGACCCTGGCGCGGATCTCAACCAAATTGATCGGTTCGGTGGTACCCGTATGATGGAGAGATTCTACTACGGTCTTAAACACTGGACGGGCAACCGTCACCGTGGGTGGGGGTGGCTCCTGGTATTGATTCTCAGGCTGGCAACCCGTTAGAAAGAGCAAACCAGAAAAGACGGCCCAAATCGCAAAACGGGTTGCAAAGAATTGCTTCACTAGACGATCGAGGATCTTAGCCTTGCTTCTTTTTTGGACTTCGGAACCATTCTTGAGGGATATCTGTGCCATCGCTCTATAATATCAAGTAGCCATGCATATTCCTAGTTTTTATCCCTAGCACATCGAAGGTTCTTAAATACCATCATCCTCTCGCCTCTTGCGTGTCGCGCAGGTAATATGCAGCCCAACCAGCCTTGCAACCAAAATGGCTAGAAAAAGTTGGCCAACTAAGGCTTCTAATGCAACGAGCATCTTTGCTGTATCCGATCTGGGAGTAATATCTCCATAACCCAGGGTAGTGAGCGTTACAAAGCTGAAATACAACGCATCTATTGAATGCTCATCGCCAAAATGTATGACCGGATTATTTTCTTCACGTACGGCTGAAAAAGAACCAGGATGCAAAAGTTCAAGGGTCGAAAGGGATTGAGCCCACCAGATCCCCAACAAAAGATACACACAAATTGCAGCGCAAAGCGTATTCAAACTCACACGATCCGCTGTAAAAAGGAATCGTACAATTACGACAACCGTATATCCAAGAAAAACGATTCCGAACAAATGAGTCCAGAGTACCAGGGCACGGTGATCGTACTTTATCAGCAGTAAATACATTGTCACCAGTGGGAGTGCCAGGACTACCGATAGGGAGGTCGTCCATCGTGTTTGGCCTACCGCAAGAACGGCCGATAGCAACATGAGAACAAAAAGCACCGTCACCACCACACGCAAAGCCATGGGAGTCGCATCAGGCACTATTTCATTTACAATTGGTGTTGAGAAAAACAGTGCAAATAGTACGGCCAGAAGGATATAGAATCGATACTTTTCCATAAGAAACCACACACGATTCAAGAACATTTAGGATGGTTGCGATCCGAAAAATAAAGATCGTGTAGCACTTCTACCGGGTGCAACGCCCGGCGTCCTGTTGCATGCACGATTTGTTGACGGCAGCTTACTCCAGAAGCAACGATGATTGCGTCTTCAGCAGCACGAACGGCGGGCAATAATTGACGCTCTCCCATGGCTTGTGAGATTTCATAGTGCTCTGCCTCATACCCAAAGGAGCCGGCCATACCACAGCAGCCCGAATCGACTTCATCCACTTCATAGCCAGAGAAACCCAATGCTTGTTTGCTCGATTCCGTGCCGGCCAGCGCTTTGAGTTGACAGTGTCCATGCAAAAGTATTTTTTCGGCAGTGGTCGGACTGTCAAACTTCAGCTCATCCCGCTCAACCATCTGCACCATAAACTCCTCAAACAAGAATGCATTCTCTGCAATTTTCTTTGCTCGAGGCTCTTGGGGCAAAAGCATGAGCAATTCGTCTCGAAGCGTTAGCAGGCAACTGGGCTCTAAGCCGACAATCGGGATACCTTGCTCTGCAAACGGGGCTAGCTTTTCAACACAGTCCTGGGCAGCTGCACGTGCTTTGTCGACCAATCCCTTGGAAATCATCGGCCGGCCACAGCAATAATGACCTGGCAGAATGACTTCGTACCCAGCCGACTCCAAGAGTTCGGTTGCTGCAATACTAATATGAGGATAGTTGTAAGTATTGAAGGTATCATTAAAGAGTACGACTTGCTTTGAAGCGGGTGGCGACATTCCCCGTTTTTTAAACCAAGTTGTAAAAGGCTCTCGAGCGAATTGCGGCAAGGTACGCTTACGGCTGATGCCCAGAGCGTACTCCATCATCCAACGCACTGGCATGCTCCCCAAGATCCGATTGAAGAGAGGCGCAAATATTCCTGAACTCCAGCGACTCAGACGGGCAATATCTGCCATCATCCGTGCACGCAGCGGAACTCCATGCTTGGCATAATAGTGCGCCAAAAACTCAAACTTGATCTTGGCCATGTCGACTGTCGAAGGACACTCACTCTTGCAGGCCTTGCATTCGATACACAAGTCCATGGCTTCGTACATCCTGGGACTGGTCAACTCTTCTTGAGGCATTGCACCCGAGAGTGCTGCGCGCAACAAGTTGGCCCTACCTCGCGTGCTGTGCTCCTCTTCATGAGTAACCATATAACTTGGGCACATCGTTCCTGCTGTCGTCTTACGACAAATGCCCGCTCCAAAACACATTTCGACAGCCCGGTGAAATCCTTGATCATGCGAAAAATCCAAATGTTCCTGCACTGGCAACGTTTTGTAGTCGGTTCCAAATCGCAAATTTTCGGTCATGGGACGGGCACTGACAATATTGCCTGGATTCAGCAAGTTTTCTGGATCAAAGATCTGCTTGACCTGGCAATAGAGCCCATACAAATCAGGTCCAAAAAATCGTTCGTTGAGCCAACTACGTGAACGTCCATCACCATGCTCACTCGAAAGCACGCCTCCATAACCACGTAATAATTGCACGGCAAACTCAGAAATCTTGGGAAGCATTTCGATTTCTTGAGCAGCCTTGGTATTGATAATGGGCCGAATATGCAGGCAACCTGCACTGGCGTGTGCATAGTAACCAACTCGGAATCCCAGATCATTACAGAATTTTTCAACTTCAAGCACATAGTCCGCTAAATACTCAACAGGTACCGCTGAATCTTCAATGAATGGAATGGGTTTGTGGTCCCCACGAATGCTCATTAACAATCCTAAGCCTGCTTTACGAACATCCCACACGCACTTCTTCTGTTGGGCAGTCATCGCCCGGGTCACCGCGGTGACTGGTACGCCCTGCCCTTTGAGGTGCTGGCAAAGATGATCTATTTTGTGACTGAGCTCCGATTCACTCTCACCATGGAATTCTGTGAGCAAGACACCTGCAGGGTCACCTACTACAAAAGACTCCATCATGCGAGCAAACTGTGGCACGTTTCGACACATGGAGATGCTCAATCGATCAAGTAATTCACACGCAGAAGGATGGGTCTCGAGAATAGTCGAAACGGCCGACATCGCAGCTCGAGCATCTTCAAAATGAACGATTGCCAATGCCGTTTTTTGTGGTACCGGCACCAGACCTAATTTCATCTCGTGCATAACACCCAACGTACCTTCGCTACCACATATTATTTTGGCGAGATTGAGTCGCTTATCCGTTTCGCCCAGATAAGAGATGCCCTCGAAAACGAGTCGGTCGAGATTGTATCCACCGCAACGTCGCCAATGCCTGGGTGTACCGTTACGGATTATTTTTTGGTTTTCGGGTTGAGAGGCCAATTGATGCAAGGCACGGTAAATTTGTCCCTCTTTGCCAGGCAGGTGTGCCTTGTGGTCTAGACTGCCGTTTTCCAGAGGTCCAAAAGAGGCTCGACTCCCATCACTTAAAATCATCTCCGTTTCCAACACGTGATCAGCAGCCATGCCATACATTATCGAATGGCTACCCGTGGCATTGTTACCAATAATGCCACCCATGGCCGCTCGATTACTACTGGCCGGATCAGGGCCAAATTGCAGGCCTGTCGTGCGCAAATGATTGTTTAAGGGATCAAGAACAATACCTGGCTGTACGCGGACCCATTGCTCTTGTTGATTCACTTCGATGACTTTATCTAGATACCGGTTCAAGTCCAGGACAACGGCCTCACTCACCGTTTGTCCAGCCAAACTGCTCCCCCCTCCTCGTGGCAAAATAGGCACACGGTGTTTGGCAGCAAGTTCTACGGCAGCGTGTAGCTCTTCAACGGAGCGCGGCAATACAACAGCAAGTGGCAATACCTGGTAGATACTGGCATCTGTGCTGTACAGTACGCGGCTATAAAGGTCTGACCGTATGTCACCCCCAGTCACTTTTGCCAACTCGGCCAAATACTCGACAACTGCGGCTGGCAATGGTTTGGCATCCGTCTCTGAAAGATTTGATTGGTTGTGCATAGAATCACTCATGCTCTTAACTTGCGTACTATTTATAGAACCCTGCGCTTCATTAACTCATGCTAGCCAAAGCAAAGCACGGGCAGATAAGCCGCCCCCTGCACCCAGAATATTTACCAATGACCCATGACAAATCCAGCAGCACATTTTTTATTCTAACCACTTTCGATTAACAATATGGGTGCTACTGCTGGCTTGTCCAGCAGTGCTTTGTACCCCTAACCCTTACAACTCACTATCTCCCACAAAGGAAATCCACAGCCGAAAGGCTCATCGGCTGTACAGGCCCCACTTCGTGTGTCTTATTTTACTCCCTCTCTTGATAAGACAGAAGAAGGGATTGGTAAATCGCATCTCTTCCGATGCAACTTAAATATCTGAAAACCTTGCTGACTCGCTTCCAGATACGTATGTAGCAAGCGCAAGAAAGCATGCGGATGAGGAGAGGTACCTTGATCTCCTTGTTCCTTAGACCTGACTGGTCCTCATGAAACCTGTGAACCTACATGTGTCTTCTATCCACACACTTTTTCGAGTCGCTCCAGAAGCTACAATAAGCTGGGAACTGATATCCAAGTAGAAAACGGACAAATGAGTCTAGCGAATACCTATTCTCCCCAAAATGCAGCCTCATGGTGGTCGCGTCCCTCAGGGGGTCGCGAGGTACTTCTCACTGCGCTTCCGCTGGTGATCTCAAGCTTGTCTTGGACGATCATGACCTTTGTCGACCGTATGTTTCTCTTTAGCGTCTCAGGTGCCGCGATGTCAGCGGCGTTTTTTGCTTCGGTGGTCTGGTTTGGATTATTTTGTTTGCCGTTGGGCACATGCAGCTACGCCAGCACATTTATCGCACAATATTTTGGAGACCATCAACCCAAGCGCATCGGTCCCTCGATGTGGCAAAGTGTTTGGATGTCTTTCACTGCAGTTCCTGTAGCTATGGTAGCTATCCCCTTTGCACCACTTATTTTCAGTGTCGCCAATCATGGAACCGAAACGGCTAGTATGGAAGTTTCGTATTTCCAGATCCTCTGTCTTGCTGGACCTGCTTTGGTGATCTCGCAGGGGTTTTCTTCATTTTACAGTGGAAGAGGAGAAACCTGGGTGGTCATGTTCGTAGACGCTGTGGTCACATTGATTAATTTGGCCCTCGATTACTTATGGATTTTTGGCTACGGCGGATTCCCTGAAATGGGCATTGTGGGAGCCGGCATGGCTACGGCCGTTGCTTTTTGGTTGAAAGTAGTCATTTACCTTTGTTTAGTGCTTCAAAGAAAACATCGCTTGACATTCAACACGCTGCAAGGATTTCGGTTCGATCCCAAATTGTTCTACCGACTCTTATATTTTGGTGGCCCCAGTGGATTACAAATGCTGCTTGATGTGCTGGGATTCAGTGTCTTTGTTTTGTTAATTGGTCGATTGGGCACCCTCGAATCAGAAGCCACCAGCATGGCCTTCAGCATCAGTACGTTAGCCTTTATGCCGATCTACGGCTTCAGCCTGGCAGTGAGCATTCTTGTGGGGCAACGTTTAGGAGAAAACCGAGATGATCTCGCCTCGCAGGCCACCTGGACGACTTACCAAATCGCATTGGCCTACATCGGGCTAGTATCCTTTTTCTACATTTTTCTTCCCGATTTATTTCTCTTTGGATTTTTCAAGCAGTCCGCACAGAATGTTTCGGACCAGGCAGCTCTTCGTACCATGGCCAGTAATTTGCTTTGTTTTGTAGCGACTTACAATCTGCTTGATGCAACCCTGATGATTTTTGTCTCAGCCCTGAAAGGTGCTGGCGACACACGTTTCATACTCAACGTGAGCCTGCTGATGGCGACTCTTTTGGCTGGTCTCAGTTGGCTGGCTGTTGAAGTCTTGCAATTCGGAGTCTACGGGTGTTGGACAGTCCTTACTGTCTGGATTTGGGGATTGGGGATTACTTATGTTTGCCGCTTTCTACAGGGAAAATGGAAAAGCATGCGCGTGATAGAAGTTCGCGGGACAGGACACTCTCCTGGGAGCACTTCGCAGAACGGACAACCGTCAAAAACGGCTGATCCCACTGTTGCTCAATAGAGTGTTATATCTTTATACGTTCCGTGATAGTTACAACTTGCAGCCATCATGCGGAGCATGATGGCTGCCGTGAGTCCTAAGCGCGCAATTCTCGGCGAGTGATGGCTACATTGAGTTAACGATCGTCGTACCCGCGCGGGTGCGATTGATGCCATTTCCACGCGCTGGCTACCACGGCCTCAATATGATCGTATTTTGGTTTCCAGTTTAGAGTTTTGTTGGCCAAGCTGGCGTCGGCCACCAACTCGGGCGGGTCTCCTGCACGGCGGGGTACGATTGTCGCGGGAATCGGATGCCCGGTGACTTTACGGCAAGCGTCTATCACTTCTTTAACACTGGCCCCACTTCCGGTTCCCAGATTGAGTTTTAGCTGGGTGCCCGACTCAAGCATCTCCAAGGCACTTATATGTGCCGAAGCCAAATCATCAACATGTATATAATCTCGAATACAGGTTCCGTCAGGAGTTGGGTAATCGTCTCCAAATATTTTGATCTCCTCCCGCTGCCCTAAGGCAACCTGCAAAACGAGCGGAATCAAATGTGTCTCGGGTTCATGGTCTTCCCCAATATCACTTTCGTCGGCTGCACCCGAGGCATTGAAATACCGCAGCGCTGCATACCCCAAACCGTATGCCTGCGAATAATCCGCCAATGCATGCTCGATAGCAAGTTTTGTAAATCCATAGGGATTGATGGGTGCTTGTTTTTCGCTTTCAGTAATGGGAACTACGTCAGGGATGCCGTAGGTTGCACAAGTACTCGAAAAAACAATTCGACCGACATCCGCATCACGCATGGCATCCAGAAGTGAAAGCGTCCCCACGATGTTATTCTGGTAGTACGGCGCAGGGTCGGTGACTGAAATTCCCACATAACACGAAGCGGCAAAGTGCATTACCGCCTCAATTTGATGTTCACGAAAAACGGCTGTCAACTTTTCGCGATCCATCAGATCGCCTTTTATTAAGCGTCCCTCAGCGACTGCCCCAGCATGACCTTCTGAGAGGTTGTCATATACCCAAATATCGTGCCCTTGACGCTGTAGCATCGCAGCTGAATGTGACCCCACATACCCGGCACCACCTGATAGCAATACTCGCATTGTTTTAATCCCCTTTTTTTACTTTTGGTAACTTTCTTCGACAATGCCCTACTCAATCGCTGATCGTCAAAATTCATCCCCTACAACAGGTGGCGTTCTGTAAGCACTTGGTGCAGTATGGGCTCTATTTGTTTGCGAATGTGCTCGTTGGCGTAGCCAGCCCAAGTCACAGGAGTTTCGACGTCAAGCGGTACATCCAGGGGTCCACCTTCTACGTCGGTGATCATCACACCCAATTGTTCAGCTATTAAGAGAGTACAAATATCGTAGGGATGGCAGCAGTTCCCAGACAATTCACCCCGCTCGTTTGCCACCTTTTTCATCAAAGGACGCAGGTCTGCTAAAAAGCGATCTGCCCCACTCAACAGCCCATAGAGCTGACCGCCCGTACTAGGATACTGATCCTCGAATGTCGTTGTACTTCCTGGCGGCAACTGCCCCAAGGCCTTTCGAACAATATCTTCCTCGATGCCCGCCAATACATCTCTTTGCCCTGGAAAAAACCGACTAATCGAAGCAAAACCTGACTGAATTGTCTGGGCTGATGTCGGCTGAAAATCAAAAGACGTACTTTCTTGGGTAAGACGATTATAGCGCACTGCCTTAGTCTCTTGACCTCGAATGGCCCACAATTGATCCGAGAGGTGCTGTTTGAATAGCGGGATCTCCGTTTGCACCGCCAGACATATATCACGCAGGCCAGTACTCTCCCCACGGTTCGGTGCAATACCTGTGAGAATCCAACCGCTCCGTTTTTGAAACATTAAGGGGCGGCTACCATCGATCGGATCTACAATCATTTTTAGCAGGCAATCGTCTTCATTCGCACCAGCTGGCATCACCATTTTGCCATCTGGCAATCCTTCAGCAATGAGCACAATTGGATCCTGGCAAGCAATTTCGCGATCGACATAATCCACCAAAACTTCTTCACTGACACGATCCAAAGCAAACACTACGTCACCCCCTTGATGGGCAACTACGTGCGACAACTCTTCAATAGTGTACGCTTCCAGCGCAGCCAAAACTCGACTGCGTATGAGGTCGTGCAATTGACGAATGGTGGGCAATAATTTAGAAATCCTTGACACCCGTGGATGATACCACATGGATTCCGAATCTCTAATCCCACATTTTTTAGACTTTTCATGGTGGGTGGAGTGGACTTTAGTGGCTTTGCTAGAAACATTTTCAATTGAACTGGTTTCAAGAGATAAGGTTTCGACAGTATCATGATGAAAAATGAATATCCACTCCATCCCATCCGACGAGAGTCCCCCTCGACCAGGTTTGCGTTGCCGCTCCCAGGGAGCATTTGCTGAATGGCTCGAGCAATCGGGTGGTAGCCTGGCTATTACAACTTACACTTCAGGCAAGTTGGTGCTTCTCAGCACACACAAAGGACGTTTGCGTTTTCGAACGCGCCAGTTCGCCCGTCCCTTGGGATTGGCTTTGCATGGGAAAAAACTGGCCCTGGCAGTGCAGAAGAAAATTGTATTGTTTCGAGACTCCGGGTCCGGAAAATTTAAGCTTCAGCAAGAATTCCCAACCGGCAAAGTTGATGCCCACGATGTTGCCTTTGGTCGCCGTGGAATTTTTTTCGCCAATACTCGCTACAACTGCATTGCTCGGGCAGCTCAGGGCAAACGTTTTCTACGCAATTGGCAGCCACCTTTTGTACCTAAAACGGCTACCAAAGATCACTGCCATCTCAATGGGCTGGGAATGCGGGACGGACGCCCGACTATGGCAACTGCATTTTGTGACACGGATCAACAGGGAGGTTGGCGCGGAGAAGATCGCTTTACAAGGGGAGTGTTGATTGACATCACACTGGATCAAATTGTTGCGACTCGTTTATGCATGCCCCACTCACCACGTTGGCATCAAGGCCGCTGGTGGCTCTGCAATTCGGGACATGGCATGTTGTCAACTTTCAGCGATCGGTCTGAACACTGCGAAGATTTCTGCCAATTGCCAGGATTCACACGTGGTTTGTGTCTGGTAGGCAATCATGCTTTGGTAGGATTATCAAAAATACGCAAAAAACATATCCTGGACACACCCTCTGGTCGTATCGATCCTACGCAAATGATGGCAGGGGTCGCGCTGGTTGACATCCAAAACGCGCGCCTGGTGGGCACGCTTGAGTTCCTGAGTGGAGGTAGAGAAGTCTACGAAGTGCTTTTTCTGCCAGGAACCCGACGACCCGACGTGGAAGAAATTGCATAGTCCTGGTGCGAATCCAAATTCGGAACGATTGCTTCTAGACTTTCGTCGATAGATTTTTAGTCCTCTAAAAATCGTACCTTACCCGTACTGACCCGCCCCCACGGGTGAAACCAGTTTGGCAAATGAGCTCGCCAAAATCAATACACAGCTCACCGCAACGAGACAAAAAATAGATCTCTTGAAACTGCCCAAAAAGATTTTTGAGACAACCGAAGGATTGCGGAAGAAATATGCAGAGGTGCTGAGAGCGGAGAGCGTGGAGTAAGCCGGTCAGGAATGGAGTACCTCGAAAACTAAAAACCGTAGCCCGTTCCCTACGACTTCTATGGACTATCCTACATCTCCCAAATCCAGCGCTTTTCCGTAGCGAATCAGCATTTGCTCGCGAAGCTTTGCGTTATTCGCATGATTGAGTCCTGGGTCAGCAGCTACCAGTAGCTGCGCTTCGCGGCGTGCTTCTTCGAGGAGTTCACGATCACGCTGCAAGTCGGCTATGCGTAGTGGAGGCAAGCCGTGTTGTTGGGTGCTGAACAAATCTCCCGGACCACGCAACTGAAAATCTAGTTCGGCCAATTCAAACCCATCCGTAGACGACGCAAAAGCTTCCAAACGATTACGCCCTGCTTCGCTGACCTCATTCATAAGTACTCCGCAAAAGGAAGCGTATGTACCACGCCCAACGCGTCCACGAAGTTGATGCAACTGGGCCAATCCAAATCGTTCTGCACCGGCCACCGTGATGACCGTGGCATTGGGCACATCCACCCCTACTTCAATGACTGAAGTACTGATCAGGACCTGAATCTCACCCGAACGAAAATTCGACATCACTTCCTGTTTTTCGCGAGCCGGCATCCGGCCATGCAGTAGTCCACTCCGGAAAGCTTCAAGCTCTCCATTTGTGAGCTGTTCGTATGCAGCAGCTACACTAGGAGCTGTAACCGTTTCGGATTCTTCAACGAGTGGGGCCACAATATACACTTGACGACCTTCTCGCAGACGATCTCGTACAAAAGCCCACCACCGCCTCTGCGCGTCTGGTTCCACTAAATAGGTATTCGTCGGTTGGCGACCACTGGGTGCATCTCGCAAGGTCGAGATATCGAGATCTCCAAAGAGAGTCATGGTAACAGTACGCGGAATTGGCGTCGCAGTCATAACTAGATAGTGGGGCCAATGGTCTTCCTGCCTCAAAGCGGCTCGCTGACGTACTCCAAACTTGTGTTGCTCATCGATGACCACCAGACCCAATTTATGAAATTTGACATCCTCTTGAATTATGGAATGCGTTCCTAGAACCACATCGAGTTCTCCCTCTACAAGATCCTGCAAAATCTTTTCACGCTGGCTCTTTGTCGAACTACCGGCCAGGACGGCGTAGCGGACGCGACTGGCACGCATTAAACCCGCCAATGTTTCGGCATGTTGGCGGGCTAAAATCTCCGTGGGAGCCATGAGTGCCGCTTGTTGCCCGTGAGCCACAGCAACCAAGATCGCGTAGAGGGCCACAATAGTTTTGCCACTGCCTACGTCTCCTTGCAGAAGTCGATTCATGGGTCGTCCCAATGCCATGTCGGCAGAAATTTCTCGAATCGCATCGTTTTGGCTCTCAGTCAATTCAAAAGGCAACAACCTGCGAATGCGCGCATCAATTTTGGCAGTTGCTGGCAGTTCGGGAGCACTCCAGGACTGTTGCTGCGAGCGGCGTATCGAAATGGCCAGCTGCAAGATGAACAGTTCTTGAAATATAAAACGCCGTCGGGCCGCATCGAGAGATCGTTGATCATCAGGAGCGTGGATCGAACGAATGGCATGGGGTAGAGTAAGAAGCTCGTATTTCTTCTGCAAATCCTCTGGAAATACTTCTTCGGGAACATCGGCATATTCAACGACTGCCAATTCTGAAATGCGACGCATGTGATATTGGGACAGGCCTTCGGTCAATGAATAGACAGGTAACAGCAGTTTCCCACTTGCCATTGCTTCTTCTTCTGCCAACCAGGTGATTTGTGGATGCGACATTTCCCACACCAAACCGCGCCGTTTTGGCTTTGCCGTGAGTAATAAGTGCTGTCCTTCCTTGAATTTTTTACTCATAAAAGGTTGATTGAACCAATTTGCTCGGAGATGCCCACTACTGTCTTGTAGCAATAGCGAAAATCGCGTTTTGCCAAAACCACTGCTGATACTGTTCACCTCAACCACGGATCCTCGCACGCTTTGCAGGCAATCGTCTTCCAGATCTGCTATGAGTCGCTCATCGGACAGATCAAGATAGTCGCGTGGAAAATTGAAGAGTAAATCGCTAACAGTGCGGAGATGGAGACGTGTGAGCAACGTACTCCAGCGGCGCCCCACACCAGGGATATTTTCTGCCAGGCTCATCAGGATTTCTCGAGCAGAGCTGGGAGTGTGCTGGGATGTTGTGGGGGCCGAAGGATCCATAAGTCCATTTTAGCGATATCTATCCAGCACAACACTGTCTGATACAGTCCAATTGCTCCGCTGCACCGAATTCTGGCGGATCCGGGGGGAGTAGAGTATGGCCAAGGCAAAGCGTAGATCTAAGCACTGTGTGCTGCGATTATAATCTGCGGCGGAATACCAATGGAGACCACACGCAAGTCCCCCAAGAACCTGGCCGCAGTCGGCTTTGCAAAGCCCGATTTGGCCGCCACAAACGTACAAGTGATGTCGGCTTGTAACGATTCAGCTGCTGGTTCCCCCGAATTGCAATCGAGTCCACTCGGGACATCCACTGCCAGACATCGCGCGGGGTGGTTATTGCACCAGGAAATTGCCGTACGAAAAGGCTCGCGCGGGTTCCCCTGGGCGCCGGTGCCTAACATGGCATCTATGAGCCAGGTAGTTCCCGCGGCAACCTTATTGAGATCCGAAAGAAGTTCCGTCGTTCCGGACAAATCCACAATTGGAACATCCGTATGGCAGAGGATTTGGTAATTCAACTGAGCATCCCCTTGGAAAAGGCAGGGGGACGCCAGCAAGATAACCTGGGATGGCACTCGATGGATTTGTAAATGTCGGGCGATCACAAAACCGTCACCCGCATTATTGCCCTTACCACACACAATGGTTACTGGTGTCGCTGTGCCTTTGTCCGTGGAGTGACCCGCCAGCTTGGGGTCCATCTCAAGCAGGACTTCGACCACACCACGACCCGCATTTTCCATCAGCACAATGCCGGGGATTCCATAACGGTTCATGGCAATCTGGTCGACGGCCCGTGATTGCTCGCGAGTTAAAAAGATTTCGCCCATGCAATCCAGCTTAGCAGTATCCCGTATTCCGTACTGCTAAAAAAATCGAAATCCTGCAATTCGCCTACGGTATTGTAAACGAAATACCCGTCGCTGCACCCGTTTGGAATAAGGCGCCTCGGAGACTGAGGGGCACAGGATCTATCATATAAGGAGCACAATTACCTGGTCGATAATATCCGAGCGAGTAAACACATTCACACGGCGTACGCACTCCCATCTTGTAGGGCAACACGGGTACCGATCCGAAGAAATGAACACCGGACATAATTGGCTGGACCAGGGGGCCCCAACTGTGGCCATAACGTTCTAGGCGTACTTGCTCAAAGTAAAGTGGCTTGTGGCAGAGTGCCGAGGCTTTCCAGTTATAAGTAATCAGCGGCCAGTCGCGTGGCTGATGTTTTTCATTTCCCAAGGCACATTCATAAGGAAAATCTTCCCCCGGGTTGCCTTCGACACGGATACTGATATCGATTGCCTCAATTCCACTCTCACGAATTCTAGCTATTTCTTCGGCACAATTTTTGTCATTTTCTTCTCGCTCGCGTGCCAATTGCTCGCGGAGGATCTTTTCATTCTCGACTACCGGCTCAAAAGCAGACCCCTCTCTAAAACCTGGCCCGTTTTGTAAGCGTTCTTCTGTTTTTTCAATCGCGTCGTTCAGCCAATCTTCCTCATTGAAGGGGTCTTCTTTATCAAGTCCTTCCAACGGGTCTTCTCCGAATAATTCTTTTTCGACATCGTCACTAAAAATATCTTGTTCGGTCTGACGACGTTCCATTTCTTCTTCAATCGATTCTTCAATGTCGTTAATCTCAGGCTCTATTTCTTCTGTCTCTGTTTCTGCCACATCTTCTTCCACCGGTTCATCAAAAGGATCGTTCTCAGGAAGTTGGGCCAGGCGATCTTCCGAAAGGAGTTCCAACATTTCAGGGCCATTCGCTATTAGATCCTGTTCCGCATCCCCTTCGGTCTCAGAAAGAGCCTGGGCATCACGAGCATCTTCCTCATCCCAGGTGGCAGCCACCACATTGGCATCTCGCCGTATGCCCCTTTTACTCAGATCGCCCCCAATGCTCGGCTCATTGATATGAGAGTTGTGCGCCACCTGGACTTTTCTTGAAGCCGCGTTGGACTGGCGCCTCCACTTCAACTCACCTGCGTCGATGGAGGAACAAGACACCCATCCGGAAACAACACCAACGAGTCCCAGAAGACAAAACAATGCCTGAGTAGAAAACGGCAACCTACGACGCAAAAAATGCGTTAGAGCATTATTTATCTGACGCCGAGTACTCCGCCGTGTAATTTGGTGCTTCTTGTGTAATGGCGATGTCATGCGGATGATTCTCCCGCACACTTGCCGGCGAGACTTGGATAAATCGCGCCTCCGTGCGCAGCTCCTCGATAGTCTTGGTGCCACAATATCCCATACCGGCTCGCAAACCGCCCACCAGTTGATAAAGGAATGGACTGAGTGATCCCTTGTAGGGCACACGGCCTTCTACTCCTTCAGGAACAAGTTTGCCGTTACCGGCGCTCTCCTTTGATTGTCGATATCGTTCACTGGAGCCATGAACCATAGCTCCCAGCGAACCCATTCCGCGATACGCTTTGTAGGTCCGTCCCTGGAACAACACGCGTTCACCAGGACTTTCATCGAGTCCGGCTAATAAGCCACCGAGCATGACCACATGGGCCCCTGCCGCAATTGCTTTGGTAATATCTCCTGAGTAACGTATGCCACCATCGGCAATAACTGTTGTGTCACTCCCCGCTGCCGCTTGCGCGACGTTGTAAATCGCTGTTATTTGAGGAACACCAATACCAGAGATCACCCGCGTTGTGCATATTGATCCAGGTCCGATCCCAACTTTAACAGCATCAACCCCTGCGCGAATTAAATCCTGACATCCTTCGGCTGTTGCCACATTGCCGGCAATGACGTCGATCGTGCCGTTCTTTTTTAATCCTTTGACCGTTTCGATAACATTCGACGAGTGCCCGTGAGCACTATCGACAACTAAAAAATCAACATCCTTCTCGATAAGACTCTCTGCCCGCTGATAATCAAAAACGCCAATTGCAGCACCCACACGGAGTCTTCCCTGCCTGTCTTTCGAGGCCTGTGGGAATCGTCGCATCATATCGATGTCTTTGATGGTAATCAGGCCTGTCAGTCTGTAATCTTCGTCAACCAGCAAAAGTTTCTCGACCTTTTTTGCCATTAAAATCTTTTCAGCTTCCGCAAGCGTTACAGTCCCCGTAGCTGTAACGAGCGGTTCGCGGGTCATCACCTCAGCAATTGGGAGATTGTTATCTTCGAGAAACCGCAAATCGCGGCGCGTCAGAATACCAACGAGACGACCCTCATCCGTGATTGGGATACCAGATACTTGAGATTCGTCCATCGTTTGTCGGGCACTAGCAACGCTAGCAGTCGGGGGCAAGGTTACTGGATCAACAATAATGCCATTTGCTGAGCGCTTTACCTTATCGACCTCTTCTGTTTGGGATTCGATCGACATGTTTTTATGAATGACACCCAACCCTCCCTCTTGTGCGAGTGCGATGGCCATACCGCTTTCGGTAACGGTATCCATGGGGGAACTTAAGACCGGCAAATTCATTGCGATCTGCTGGGTCAATCGAGTCGCGACATGGACTTCGTCAGGCACAATGGTGCTGTGGCGGGGTTCGATCAGCACATCATCGAATGTTAAGGCTGTGCCTATCAGCTTGTCCTGCATCCTTAGGCTCCGTCGCGGCGGGATCGGTAGAATCCCGCATTATCCAGCTACTGGACCGTTCTGACAAGTCGCCGATTGGACATCCTCAGTAAAAACTCCGCCACAAAGCTTCTTTTTTAGCCTGGAGTCGTTATTTCAGATAAAATCCATGTTGAATTCACACATTTCGCACTGCCGGGCGTCTCGACTTTGCAGTAAACCAAGACGTCTCAAAAAAAAACGGGGGCCAACCTGAAAAGGCTGGCCCCCGATGAAGGAAAAATAAAACTATCGGGTGATTCTAACTACTAAAGACTAGTAGGTAAGCACCATGTCACAAGCCATATTGCTACGACTGGTGTTGCCAAATGTGCCTCCTGCACCAGGTGTCCAATCTTGGCGAACTTCGGGTCGAAGTACCAGGTTGTCGAGCAACTTGACATTGACGCCCGTAGTGTACGCGTAATTGGATTGGCCGTCACTCTTCCACCACTCCATACGAGTACCAAAGCTGAGAATGTCGTTCCATTGATAGAACAGGTACTGGTTAATGCCAACTTGGTCATTGGCGGTAATGATAGGACGATCCGTGACAAACTGGTCACCCCCCGCGTCAATCGCAACCCAATCACTTTGGATAACATAGTTGAGATTATCTGTGAGTGATACATCTAAAACAATACTCTGCGAGTAGCTATCGTTGTTACCACCATCACGGGCACCAAAGTTACCGTACGTGCTCATATAGGTCAGCGTAACATCGTCGCTCATGCTTGCCGAGAAGCCACCGAGGAAGCTGTTGCCACTGTTGATGTTATCGAAGCCGGTATCCCAACCAAGGGTCCAACCACCATAGAGGGTCAAGTTTTCGAAACCAGAGTACGTACCCAATACACCCGTGTGTGTAAACGGTTCGCTATTGAACATGGTCAAGGCATGGCTGAAGAAGAAGTTGTCCGGTGAGGTAACGACTTCATAGCCTATCAGAGTATAAAAATGACCAATTTTTACGCTAACGTCGTTCATGGCAATTTCAGCATACAACTGAGGAATGGCCCAACCGTAAGTGCCATTGTTCCAGCCGAAGTCAAAAGAATTGGCGGGGTTACCGAACGCCTGTGTTTTCTGAGCGTCTACACCGTAGACAAAGTCAGCACGAAAACCAAGGTCCAAGCCACAAGACCCATCTGCTTCTTTGCCAATATAGAAGTACTGCTGATGCAGGTTGAAGCGATCTGGCGAGTCAAGAAAGGCCAACGCATCACCACGAGCAGAGGATTGTGGTACATTATCATCGGTCCATCCAAATTGAGTCCAACCACCAATGTCCCAAGCATCAATGCCCAATGCGCCTGCTAGCGTAAAGCCTTCGATACGGCCCCCACCCATTCCACTCAAGAGTCCACCACCACCAACTCCAGAGCCACATCCGCAGCAATCATCGCCGCAGCAGCTGTCATCGCAACAGCTATCATCGCCGCAGCAGCTATCATCGCAACAGCTGTCGCAGCCGACTGGTGTAAATTGTTGATCGTAAGACCACTGCCCCAAATCTTGAGCAAACACGGGGGTTGCAGCAAGAGTGAGCACAGCGATTCCAGCTGTCCAAGATTTAAGATTCACCTTTAAGCTCCTTCTTTTCCGCTTTGCTGTATACTCCAGTTCCAACCAGAAACCAGCAAAAGCAAGGTTAAATAAGCAATCCTCAGCCCCCAAGGACGGGTTCACACTGGGACCCCACGGATTGCAGTTCTTCTCTAACCGCCATGCTGTGTGTATCGACTGCATCAGAACTTAGGATGGAGCACACAAACCACAAAAGACCGGAAAAAATTTCTCAAAACTAGCGAATTTGGCAAGCTGTTCCGATTACACCGTTTGATGCTGGTTGTAAGCACGAATATTTCATCTACTCCGTAGCGAGACAAACTAAGGACTTTTTTGGCAAGACGGACAATGGTGCTGCATCCCCCCTCCCTTTCAGGGAGGCCCCAATTCAATAGATATAGGGGGGGGAGGGGGATATGTTGACCGACAGTTGTAGGATGAGCAGGACGGTAGTAAAACACGGCTGCGTGCAAGCTCAAAGCGGCAGCAGGAAACACTACCGCCCTCGGCCCTTTTCCTCGCCACGGCTCGGCGGCCTCAGTTGCTCCCTCCCCTACCCCTTGTCCTTACCCACAAATACATGTCATCCTGAAGGAGCGCAGCGACTGAAGGATAAGGATCTGGTTTCTAGTAGAGTTCGTGTAGTAAATTTGGCGAGCATAAGCACTCCTGCGGACACAAAATGGGACCATGGCTTAAGAGATAGCATGCCTCACTCAGCTGCGGGCCAGATCCTTCAGTCGCTGCGCTCAGTCGGAATGACAAATGTGGGTAATAACAACCCAAATCCAGCCTAATCTTGTACCAACTGCCATTGATCAATACGCCAGTGAGGAGCCTGCGATGCGTTGGAAAGTCGGACCAGCTTGATTGCCATCCGTATTTTTTCTCCACGGTTGTTCGCAATTTCATAAATGCAATCAGCGCGTTTACCGTCTGAATAATCGGTGACTTGGCTATCCATCTGCTCAAAATGCACAACAACCACTGCTGGGATTTTTTTTGACTCAGCCATCCCTGTCAGCAATCTCAAGGATATGTCCAGGGCTAGTTCTTGAGCTGTGAGCCGCTTTTGAAAAAACATCACCTCGCTTAGAGCAGAAGCCTGTGCACGAAGTTTTGTCACAGCAGGAGGCGACATGAGATTGAGTGCCTCCCCATAGCGAGCCTGGCATACATTTTCAAGCCAGGGCTCTACGACTGCGTGAATCTGTTGCTGATAAAAAACGTGTGTTATTTGAGCTCGAGCCAATGTGGCTACACCAAAAATAATTGCCAAAGCGACACCGCAGTAGGCAAATCTTGAGCCCGTCAAGTTGCCTTCCGCTGCACGGATTTTAAGTAAACTCAAGCATCCAGCTCCCGCTGCAGCGAAAGGAACAAACACCAACAAAGGCGAAATCAATACTAACGGCGAAAGTAAACCCAGTGCGAATGCCAGAATGGTGAGCGTTTCCAGAGACCGGTATTGCCCCAGCTCGTCAGCCGAATAATCTGATTCTATCGAAGTGGCTGATTCATCCATGTTTTAATCTACTTCTAAAAAATCAAAGAACCTTGAGTAGAAAAAATGTCAACAGGTCCTTAAAGGTCACCCAACTCATTGTCAGCCCACTTAGAATTCTCCGCTTTAGTTAACCCATAGAAAAGATTCGCATAGGGGGCTCGTGCATAGCGGTAAACCTTACCTTGGGTTGGGGTGATGTCTTTCTTTTCCCATACTCCAGAACCAATCGGAAGCCGCAGGGTAAAAGCTGCAAAGCTGGTAAACAGAATGGCAACAAAAATCCCCATCAAGGGACCAGCAATCGCATCAATTACAGGCAAGAATCTCATGCGTGTCCGAGAAATCTTGTCCGTCAGAACTCGCATGATCGCTAAAGTGAAGAAAAACACAATCCAAATACCGGCAAAAAGAAAATACCAGGTAAAAGATGCGTCTTTTTGAAGTTGCTCCAGTCCCCAATTACCCACGGGGACGCCACCGAGAATTGCTATCAGCGAAGCAACCATGATCAACAGCAAAGTAATGGTATTGCTCCACAACCCTTCATTGATCGTCATTGCAATTCCTGCAAAAAGAACAGCGCCCAATAAAACTAGTAATAATGACATGCTAGATCGCAACAATTCGTGTGAAGGGTTGGAACATAAATACTAAATCTTCGCGGATCATGATAATCTTTTTTCGATTCACGATTTATTTCAATACTCGTATTAATTCTGGTAACGAAGTTTGTCCTTTGGCAACCAGCAATATTCCCTCTTCCTGAAGCGATCTTTGCCGAGAAGATCGAGCTGCCTTTTTCAAGAGCTCCAACTTGGGCTTCTTCACGAGAACTTCTCGCAGAGAATTATCGATTGTTAACAATTCGAAGATGCCCGTGCGACCGCGGTAGCCTATACCCAGGCAATTCTTACAAGGTTTTTCAATTTCTTCTGGCTTGGGCGGCCGAAAGAGCTGGTCTATTTTTCCGGGTGGAATGCCTAATTTGCGTAAAACTTCCGCTGGTGGTGTGTAAGCCTGCTTGCAATCCGAACAAAGCAATCGAACCATTCTTTGGTAAAGAACAGCCTTGATCGTGGCAGCAAAATCCTTGACGGGTACTTTTTTCTGCAGAATCCGCAGTAGCGCTTCGGCTGCCTCACGCGCATGAATTGTTGTTACCACAAATCGTTCGTCACGAATTTCGTTCAGAAAAAGATTTGCTGATTCAACATCAACAAAATCGCGGCAAACATAGGCATTCGGGTAATTACGAATCACTTTAGGAAGTATCGTGACCGGAGATTCACCTGCAGACGAGTCGTAAGTATGGACATTGATATTTTGGATCTCACTCTCAGGGTGATTGACGTCTTCAATCGCCACAAAATCACGCATCAGCCGATCCGTTTCATTGAGAGATACGTCTGTTATCGTCGTCAACCCTCCTGCGGGTAATGTGGATAGAACCACCAAGCCCTGATCCGAAGCCATGAGTTCAGACCATTGTTCCTGAATTCCTTCACGCATACCAAGATCGCCGTATCCTGAAAAACTCCGCTTTTCAACAGTCCGGGACAAAACCACCCGCTCACCAGTCGAAACCCCTTGCGTCGTTATTGAGCAAAGAAATGACTTTTCTTCGTAGATAGCGCCAAATTTTCCCATCTGTTTATTGCGGCGATCCTTAACATTAAGATTAGCCAGTGTCTTCATGACAGCCAGCATCACATCCCCCGACTCACGCTCTGTGGCCTCGCCATTGTGCCAAACTCCATCAATTTCGTAACGAACATTCACCGCCTGCTGCGTAAAATCAAACATTGCCTTTTCACACCAGCGATTGACCATTTCGACGATCATGTCTTTGACGAGCAGATAGCCTGGTGAATTGCGCGCCGCTAGTAAATTGGCGTTGTCCGTATTTGCATCTTCTGCTCCCATTGCCAAGAGTTCGACATCGGCGCCTTTTTCGTACTCAGCCTTTCGTTCTGAATCAACTTGAATACCTAGCTTGCCTGCCACACTGGCAAAAGCATGGCGCCACCATGGTCCTGTCAGAACGGTTTGGTGAGGCTGCACGTTCTTGTTATGCACGAGGACATAAGGTACCCAAGTTGCTAGAAAAACAACGAGCATAACTACAAATCGAATGAGCAGCGCGATTGGCAAAAAAAAGAGAAGTAGAGAAACTACTGCAAAAGGAAAAAATATGATCGGGCTCCACTTGTACCAACCCAGCTTAAAAATTTGTGTGTCCTGATTAATCCATTCACCCGCTTTGACCCAAACCAGGATCATCACTGCCAACAGAATTAATTTCGATAATAGTAAAAAGTCGAAGGGGATTTTATTAAAGCTGCTCGTTGGCTGTTTATTTGCGATCTGGGTAGTTCGGTTCGTTTTCTGACCCGACTCGTTCTGAGCATCTCCTTGTGCTTCCTTTCCGCCTTTGCCTTGCAAGCGATTGCCCGCCAATTCACCCTGCGCTGCCGCGACACCTTGTTGTTCCGCCAAACTAATCTGCGCATGGGCCAATTGTTGCCAAGGTGATTCCGCCAATTGGGATAGCAACAATACAGCGGTGCACCAGAAGAAAAAACGGAATCCTAACATGCGAAGCATCAGATAATACCGCCTTGCGAAACATCAATTCCCTTAAGTGCCATTTTAAGAGCCTCGCGGTTGGGCGCTACTTCCAGAGCGACTGTACGATCGATTAACTCATCGTCGACAAGTTTTTTAAGGCTCTGTGTAAAATCCTGCATGCCATCTTCAGCACCAACACGAATGGCATCGGGTAAGCGGTGATCTTCTTCCTCTAGAATTAATTTGCGAACTGTGGGCGTAAAAGTCATGATCTCACAAGTAGGGACTCGTCCCACATCTGGCTTGATTGATTTAAGAAGTTTTTGGGCGATGATACCCTTCATGTTCATTCCAATAGCACTGCGTAACGCGCTGTGCATTTCCTGGGGAAACAAATCTAGAATACGTCCAATCGTCGACGCAGCCGTGCTGGCATGGATTGTACCAAACACCAAGTGCCCAGTCTCGGCGGCATGAATGGCCGTCATGAAGGTCTCTTTGTCACGCATTTCGCCCACGAGCATAACATCGGGGTCCTCGCGCACCGCATGCTTCATGCCAACTTCGAAATCCACCACGTCCAAACCAATTTCTCGTTGATTGATGAGACACTTCTGCTCACTAAACACAAACTCAATGGGATCTTCCAGGGTAAGAATGTGTTTGCGATAATTGGCGTTGATCCAATTGAGCATCGAAGCGATTGTCGTACTCTTGCCCGAACCGGTCACTCCAGCCAGCAAAACCATTCCCTGGTCGTACGTACAAAGTCGTTCAATCGACGGAGGCAAATTGAGGCCCTCAAAGTCTGGAATCCAACTGCTCACACGACGAGAAACCATCCCGATGTGCCCTAACTGCTGCAGTAGATTCACTCGAAAACGCCAATTGGTGCCATCGACTTCAAGCATGTGAGCAAAGTCCGCACCGCCATCTTTGTCAAATATTTTACGACTTCGCTCATTCATGAGTGGGAAACATAATCGCACCATTTCTTCATCGTCAATTGGCTCACGGTTCATGGGCCGGAGCGATCCATCAACACGCACCATAGGTGGCCTCCCTACCTTGAGGTGCAAATCGCTCGCCTCGAGCTTCACGCAAGCACGGAATAGCTTGTTGACTTCTAACTCCTGATGGCGCGCAACAAAACTATCGTAATCAGATTCGCTGACGCCTGAATTGGAAGCTTTACTCATGATGATTGCTCCAGCGAATGGGTTAATAAACTTAATGGCTTAAATAAATTTCTAAGCTGCCAATCTTACTGGCACACCAAACTCTGCCATAATTCTCTTGGTCTCTTGAATCGTGTACTCACCAAAATGAAAAATGCTGGCAGCCAGCGCTGCACTCGCTTTGCCCTGCGTGACCGCTTCAGCCAGATGCCGTGGGCAACCGGCACCACCACTAGCAACGACGGGTACGGTAACCGCTTCGCTTACAGCAGAGGTGATCTCTATATCATAACCATCTTTGGTCCCGTCTGCGTCCATGCTGGTGAGCACAATTTCACCCGCTCCAAGTTCCTGCACCTGTCGAGCCCAGGCAACAGCTTCGAGACCTGTACCTATGCGTCCACCATTGATATGGACTTCCCACAATTCCTGACCATCGTGCTGAACCCGCTTGGGGTCAATATTCACCACAATACATTGGCTACCAAATCGCAGAGCAGCAGCGCGCACGAATTCGGGATCGCGTACGGCTGTGGAATTGATAGAAACCTTATCACAGCCGGCTAAAAGTAATTGGCGGATGTCTTCCAGGGTCCGAATACCCCCACCCACGGTGAGGGGCATAAATACCTGCTCGGCAGTTCGGCGCACCACTTCGAGCATGATGTCTCGTCCTTCGTGGCTGGCGCATATATCCAAAAAGACAAGTTCGTCAGCTCCCTCACGCTCGTAACGAGAAGCCACTTCCACCGGATCGCCCGCGTCCCTCAAATTAACAAAATTGGTTCCTTTCACCACACGACCATGGTCGACGTCGAGACAGGGGATAACTCGTTTGGCAAGCATAGACGAAGGAGGGCCGAAAACGCAAAATCAAAACTAGCGGACAAGAGACCCAGCAATCGCCGGAAACTCCCTAATCTATTCAGTTTAAGTAGGGCCCGAGAGGCGGTCAACTGGCAGCTAAATTTCGGGTCCTCGTAGAATTAATTCGATGCCTGCCTAGCGCCGTTTCATCCCATATACGGCAAGCCCTACCACCGTGAGTAGCCATGACGTTGGCTCAGGAATGGTTGTGGGATACTCAAGCACTTGCTGAATGAGCATGTTTGGACCGATAAATACTGACGTCAAAAAATTGATCCGTTTGTCAATTCCCCAAAATGTCGCCTGGTAAAACGGGTTGCGAAAATGAATCGAGATCGAGCATCTGAGATCCCAGCCCTGTATCATTGAAGGTAATAGGAGATCCGTTGATGCGCATTGCAGACATACCTATCCCATACACCAAAATGAATGCCTACGTTGAGAATCTCTTCGCGCCAGTCTGTCCAAGGCTCCGCATCAACGTTCTGGATGGTTTCTCTCATCTCGATAATCCCACCACCAAAACCGGCAATCAGATCGGTATTTATTGATTTTTTCCAAGGACCGCCACTTATATCCAAGTCGATCGGAATTGGTGCGGGACCATTGATCGTATCATTCGTTCCGCCAAGCCAGACAATGTTTGTGCTGGAATCGAGAACATGAACGGTCGAGGACGAAGTAGCCGCTCCTTGGGCCGAAGCCTAAGAACCCAGCAACAGCAATGAAGCTACTTGGGATACTAAGAGTCTATGAATACTCAACATAGTGATTCTCCCATGGAGTCGATTTGGATGTAAATGCATATTGACCACGAGTCCACGTTCTGAGTCATAATCAGGGCGACAGGACGAAACCGAAGAAGGACAGGTCAGGACGACCTACAAACAAAGCTAAATAAGCTTGATAAAAAGTATCTTGATGAATTCAAGGACAAGGGATTATTAAGCTCGCGTATCGAACGAATAAGCTTGAAAGAACTCTATCTTAACTATGTAAAAAGAGCCGTTAAAACACAGGCAGCAGGATATTCCCAAGCAGATGTTGCGTCTTGGATTGGACATTCTGAAAGAACTTCTCAGGTATTTTATCAGCACAGCGGTAGAGATGAGCGTATTAAAGCAAGTGGAGATATCGCTGGTGGAACATTGATGAAAAGAGAAACGCACCATGCGGACCCAAATCAGCCTGCAGAGGCGGAAAATCAGCGTATCATCCGGGTAAAAGGCAATCCGAAGCAGATAAAAGTAATCTAGAGAAGCACGCTAGAGACCCCGCTGATAATGATCTGGTTCTCAACATAACTATGGACAAGAACCAAATTACTCGTGGCCCATAGGGATGTGCTTACTGAGAAAACTGCGAAGAAATGCTGGAAACAGAAACCCGACAAAAGCAGGTTCCCCAACAAGTTCTAAATACTGTGATTTATAAAGTATGTATCTCCGCAAATGCTTCGACGGTTGCCTCAACGCCATTCCGCGGAAATCGCTAGCCCTGCCAATTTTACCAATTGTTGTGACTTGGCCATTCTGGCAACCAACGGGTATCAGGATAAAAAAAGTTAGTATTTGCATTTAGTAAATTAGCGGCTTTCTCTGCTTATTTGCCCGAGAATGCAGCATAATTGATCTCTCTCTGGCGGCAATCAGGCAAGGATTCAAGAAACGTGCGCCCATACGACTTGGTCCTGATCCGCGGGTCGAGTATCACCACCCGGCCTGTATCCTTATGACTACGAATCAGTCGGCCAAATCCCTGCTTGAGTTTAATGACCGCTTCTGGCAGCTGGTAGTCTCGAAAGGGCTGCCCCCCCGCAGCACGGATTGCTTCCAGACGGGCCTCCAGGAGAGGCCGATCAGGAACACTGAAAGGAAGCTTGGTGATAATCACCAATTGCAAAGCTTCACCTGGCACATCAACACCCTGCCAGAAACTATCAGTTCCTAAGAGGACTGCTCGCGGATCCTTTTTAAATAACTCAATCATCTGGGTCCGAGGAGTTCCATCGGCCTGATTCAGCAAGTTGAGATTATTGGCTCGTAACCAGGGCAATAATCTCGTGCCCACACGGCGCATCATCTCATAGCTTGTAAAGAGTACAAATGCGTGACCATCCGTTTCGCGAACGAGGTGCTCGATCATTTCCAGGCAGGCTTTTTCATAATCGTCTCTCTGACCAACTGGATCAGGCATGCCACGCATGGTTACCAGCTCGGCCTGTTGTCGATAGTCGAATGGACTATCAAGTCGATGGGCCTGGCATTTCGCCAATCCAACACGGTCGCAAAAAAAATCGAAGGAATCTTCTGAACCAATTGCAAGTGTAGCACTCGTGAGAATAGCGGTCGGCACCTCATTAAAAAGTTGCTCTCGAAGTGCGGGTCCCACATCAATAGGAGCTGCCGAGAGAGTCAACCGCGGCAAGCCGCGACGTGTCTTGTAGGCATCGAGCCAATAGACGGCCGAGTCAATCTGTTGTTGATGCCAGGTCTTAAGTTCGCCAGCCAGGGTAACAAGGCGATCATGCGAAGCAATAAAATCTTGCCGCTCGGTCTCTTCACTCTGTGTGTCTCCGGCTCGGCGAATCTCGCGAGCCAATGCCTGCAATTCGTCACTCAAGCGATTTGTCACTTCGAGAGGCTGTTCCACCCTGCCATTGCTTGGGGCCTTGGCATCTCGCCAGTCGGTCAGATCTGCAAAAAAATCGTCTGCAGCCACACGGCATCCGTCAACCTGCTGCTGGAGATTGTGCAACTCATGATGCACAAGCAGGCCCTTTTGGGTGCGGTCATTGTAGAGCCGACTAAGAACATACTCGACCTGACCACTGGTGAACCGAATACCCATGTGATCGGCAGCCACTGCTTCAATCGTGTGGGCTTCGTCGAGCACCACCACATCGTAATCGGGAAGAATACTAACTCCACTGCGCCTAAGTGCCAGGTCGCTAAAAAACAAAGCATGATTCACGACCATCACCTGTGCATGCTGCACACGCCGACGGTCCTGATAATAAAAACATTGTTTGTAGGTGGGGCAACGCCTACCCATGCAATTGCCGTGGTCGCTAGCCACTTCATCCCACACATGAGAAAAAGGTTGGTAGGGTAAATCACTCAGCGAACCATCCTGGGTCTGTTCGCTCCAAGAACGCAAGTCGCGGAGTTGGTCAATCGATTCTTGATTTTCGAACAAACTAGCGCTACGTGATTGTGCTTTATGAAGCCTTCGCAAGCTGACATAATTGCGGCGCCCCTTCACCAGCACGGCTGAAAATTCACGTGGTATAACACTATTCAGGAGTGGCAAGTCTTTCTGGATGAGTTGTTCCTGAAGGCTAATGGTATGGGTTGAGATGACCACGCGCAGCGGCTTAGGGGGTGGTTTGTTGGGCTCCGATGGCTCGGTAGCTGCTAGAATTGCTGGTACTAGATAAGCAAAACTCTTCCCGACTCCAGTACCTGCTTCGACGACCAGATGTTTTTTCGCGTCAATCGCTCGGGCTACGGCATCGGCCATCTCCAACTGCTGTGGGCGCAATTCATAATTCGACAAACGACGGGCAATGGAGCCCTCTGATCCAAGAATGTCGGAGACTGTAATTGAAGCAGGAGAAGAAATAATTAGTGTCCCATGCCCAATGACCCGATTGCCCAATGAGGGTCAGAGGCATTAACGCGGTTTTGATGTAATCACGCCTTCTGCAGGGCTGCTCGCTGTGGCATATAGTTTTTTAGGAATACGCCCCGCTAGGTAAGCCAGTCGTCCCGCTTCGGTTCCCCTACGCATCGCGACGGCCATTTTGAGCGGGTCTTTGGCATGGGCAATGCCCGTATTCAAAAGCACTCCATCGACACCCAATTCCATGGCCTGGGTCACGTCGCTTGCCGTTCCAACTCCCGCATCGACAATGACTGGATAGTCCGGGTCCCCTGCTTTCAAATACTCCAGGCAGATACGGATGTTATTGGGGTTGAGCACACCCTGCCCGGACCCAATAGGGCTACCCGCGGGCATGACGCTCGTAGCACCTGCCGCTTTGAGCCGACGTGCTACCACCGGGTCGTCGGTCGAATAGCACAAAACCTGAAAACCTTCGGCAACAAGTTTCTCAGTCGCAACGAGGGTTGCCATGGGATCGGGAAGCAATGTTTTGGTGTCACTGAGCACTTCCAGCTTGACCCAATCAGCACCAGGGTTCTCCAACCCTAAGAGTATTTCGCGACCCAATCGTGCTACGCGTACCGCATCTTCTGCATTAAAACACCCAGCCGTGTTGGGCAACAGTGTGTAACGATCCGTATCGATAAAGTCGAGCAAATTGTTGCCTTCAGAATCTATGAGCCTTTCTCGACGTATGGCAACGGTGATGCAATCCGTACCTGAGGCAGCAAGCGACTCCTGCATCAATGCGTAGTCGGCATACTTGCCCGTGCCCACAATCAAACGACTCTGCAACGTGTGCGTACCAACGGTTAGAAACTCATCTGTCGAAATGTCAGTAGCCATAATTTTCTCAAAAAGGAATTCCTACTGCGCCGCCTAGCCATAAGCAGCGCTGCCATTTTTTGGACTATCCTGCAATCAAACGCTATCCACCTATCCGCCTCCAACGAGGGTTACCACTTCCAACCGATCCCCCTCGGCAAGCAAAGCATCTACATGTTCGCTGCGGGGTACCAATTGCAAATTACGCTCGACCGCCAAAGCGCGATCATCGAGTTGCAGGTCAGACAGCAAATCGGCTATCGTCGTACCTGCTGTTATTTCGCGAGATTCGCCATTGAGTTGAATCTTCAATGTCTTGTCCATTTCCGTATTTCAGCTCCACGCCAGCCTTGCCAAAGATGGCTCTCTAATTACTCTGCATCGCGAATGACCGTAGACCTCATTCGCCCCCCCCCCATGGGGATAAACCTGCCTGACTGCATCTGTCCAGATGCATTGGCAGTAGGGTCCCAAGGCATGGCATAAGCATAGACTTGCCCCGTGGTTGCCTCAGCGACATAAACCAGACTGGAGGCCAGTTGCGTGTTGCGAGTTCCTCGTGGCAATAAACCTCGGCCCGTCACCAATAAGTATTTGGGGTTCTTTATTCTGTCACCAAATTCCGCCTGCACATTGTACTCGTACAATGAGTCAAACTGTCCCGTTTTACGACTGATCGTAACCGCTCGCAACTCACCGGTTAGAAAGTCCAAAAAATAGAGTGCTTCGACACGCTGATCGACAAAGCCTGTGGCAATCGCAAAATTATCCACACCATGCGTGGCAGTCGCCTCGACCTGGACCCCCTGCCCTAGATGGCCCCACCCATCGCCACTTAGACCTATACCTGCCGCAGTCAGGATGACACCGAAAAATACACCCAGAATCAAAACGGCCGCATGATTGCATATTCGTTGCACCATTGCTCATCTCACTTTTCAGGGGTTCAATAATCCCTGCATCGTAGCGATTTGATGCCCAAGAATCCAGGGTTCAGCAAGAAGTGAAGGACGAAGAAGTGCAAGTTTGCGACATGCAATAGATAGCATGCCGCACCCCGTGGCCCCACTACGTAGCCTTCTCAACCCATTTAATCACGGCTACCTGCGTAGCGTATGATGTAATACAGCAAGGTAATCACCGCTTGGAGCGTGGCAGCGACATAGGTCCAGGCTGCTGCATTCAGGACGCGGTTCACGTAGACCATATCCTGGTCGGCAACAATATGATGCTCAACCAGCAAACGCTTGGCACGGGCACTGGCGTCAAATTCGACTGGCAAATTCACAAGCTGGAAGAAAACCACACAGGCAAATGCAGCGATACCAAGAAGAATCAATGGCTCGTATTGCATGATCAAACCACCGATAAGCAATAGGGTGCTTGCGTTACTACCAAATCCGGCTACAGGTACTGCCGCATTCCGAATGACAAGTGGGGCATAACTTTTAGCGTCCTGAATGGCATGACCAGCCTCATGGGCAGCGATCCCAACGGCGGCAGTCGATTTAGAACCATAGACGGGTTCACTAAGTCGTAATACTTTTGCACGTGGATCGTAGTGATCGGACAACTGGCCTGCAATTCTTTCGATATCCACATTCTGCAAACCGGCACTATCCAGTAGATGGCGTGCAGCAGCGGCTCCACTCAATTGTGCTGGGACCTTTTGCGCCTCGGCAAATGAACTCTTCACGCGATTTTGTGCCCAGAAGGCCAGCAGCAATGCAGGGGATGTCCAAAGGAGTAATTCAAAATAACCGAAGCCAAACATTTCATCCTCTTTTTATGGTTCGTGAGCTGACACCCGTCAGCCCGATTGCATCAAAACGGGGCAAAATAAGTAATTGTCTACCTTGAGTCTACTACGCAAAATGCTATCCATGCGTTCGAACTCTGGCAAGCTCAACTTGGCTCAGAGGGCTCCAAAGTCCAGGTAATTTCTCGGTAATTTCGCAGGGAAAATGATCCAGAAGATAGCGAACATATCTTTCACGCGATCGGGCACCGAAGCGCAGCTTTGGTCGGCGAAGTAGCCTAAGTACTTTTCTGGCAAGGCGTGGGCTGCTTGCAACCTAAGGCGTGTTTATGACACGTAAAAGATCGCGAGCCGATGCATCACGCAGCCAGAACAGGACATAGATCCTACCCCAATTCCCCCTCCCCGTTTTCGGGGGAGGGGGAATTGGGATTTGGAAAGGGCTCTTGGACTACCGCAACAGGAGCGGATGAAATATCCGGACTAGGCACCTACTTCGATCGCTTCACCGGCTCTCCAGTTGGAACCCTCCCTCTCCACTCGCCGATACAGGGTATCGCGTTCCACGGGTTCACGGCCCGTTTCCTTAATAATACGGCAGATCTCTTCCACGGTAAGAACCTCGGGCGTCTCAGCCCCCGCATCATGGTAAATGAGTTCGTGCCGGACAGTACCATCGATGTCATCGGCCCCGTAGGACAAAGCAATCTGCGCAGTGCCAATCCCCAGCATGATCCAGTACGCCTTCATGTGCGGGATGTTGTCCAACATCAGACGACTAATTGCCATGGTACGCAGATCCATGGGTCCTGACGGTTTGGTGATGTGGCTCAAGCCTGTGTTCTCTGGATGGAATGCGAGTGGAATAAAAGTCTGGAATCCGCCCGTTTCGTCCTGCAACTCACGAAGTCGTAGCAGGTGGTCTATGCGATGGAAGGGCGCTTCAATATGTCCATAGAGCATCGTGCAGTTGCTGCGTATTCCTAAATCGTGGGCTATTCGATGCGTTTCAAACCAGCGGCCCGAATCGGCTTTGTGTTCGCAAATCTGGTCGCGAACCTCAGGGTGAAAAATTTCGGCACCCCCCCCAGGCAAGCTACCGAGACCCGCCTCGCGCATATCTTCGAGCACCCAACGGATGGGTTTATTTGTGAGTCGCGCAAACCAATCGATTTCAACAGGAGTCCAGGCTTTGAGGTGAAGAGATGGATAGTTGTCGTGCAGCAATTGGATCACCTGGCGGTACCAATCGTACTTGGCCTGATGGTGAAGCCCACCCACAATGTGCATTTCTGTAGACCCTGCATCCAGGGCTTCCTGCCCGCGTGCCAACACTTGCTCGTCACTCATCCAATACCCTTTTTCATCTCGCAAGTCCGCACGAAATGCGCAAAACGTACAGCGATAGACACAGATATTGGTTGGATTGAGATGTGTGTTGATATTGTAATAAGCAAAATTGCCGTTTTTTTGCTCGCGCACCCAATTTGCCAATTCGCCCAACTCCGGAAGGGGCACATCGTTTTGATAGAGCAGCACACCATCTTCCAGCGACAACCGCTCACCGGCTTCGACTTTTTCTCGGATAGGTTGCAGGATAGGAGAGGATGTTCGGAGCATACGGCTTAGAATCCTAACGGATCGATGGGCGAATCCATAAAATGGAATGTGCAAAATAAAAGCATTTGGAGACCGAAAAAATCTACCGCTGAGGGTCTCTCATTATCACCCACTTGCCAACCCCAGGTCTAGGGTACCAACCGCAAAGAGTCCTATGCTGATCACAGCATTCACGTGAAAAAAAGCCGTATTGACTCTTTCGAGGTCCTCTGGGCTAACAAGCAGGTGTTCATAGACCAAAAGCAGGGCGACCCCGGCAACTGCCACCCCGTAAAGAGTGCCCAAGGGTGGATAGACGAGTGGAAGCAGGGCCAATAGCACAACCGTCACTGCATGGCAGCCAGCAGCCAGCTTTAACGCTCCGGCAATTCCCAGACGAGTCGGGATACTATTAAGTTTTGCCTGGCAATCAAATTCACAATCCTGGCAGGCATAAATGATGTCGAAACCTGTTACCCAGGTTAGCACAGCACCACCCAATACCCAGGCAGGGAGTAAATCGCCAGGATGCTGCATGATCGCTTCGCCACGAATAGCGATCCAGGCAGCGATTGGCGAAAGGGCAAGTGCCATTCCCAGCCAGACATGGGCTAGTGAGGTAAAGCGTTTGGTATAACTATAACCACCAAGAAATAGGAGCACTGGAATACTGAGGTAAAGCGGGAGGCGGTTGGGCAAAAATAATAGTGTGCTGGCAATAAAAGCCAGACTACATACCATCGCAAATGTTGTGACCTGCTTTACACTCAGAATTCCTGCTGGCAGATGGCGATTCTCCGTGCGGGGGTTGAGAGCATCGATGCGACGATCAACTAGTCGATTGAACGCCATGGCAGCACTACGGGCGAAAATCATGCATAACAGTATGCCGAGGAATTCTTGCCAGCGAAACGCAAAGGTGTCTGACTGCAACCAATCGAATTGAAAGATATATCCACCAACTGAATAAAAGAAACTTGTTGGTCCCTTGTCAGCAACGAGTGTTCCATCATCTAATTGCTGGTAGCCATCGAGGTACTTTTCATACTTATCCAACATGGCTAATCGCCAAGCCATCATCGCCGCCAGCATTGCAAAGGGCAAAGCAAAGATTGTGTGGCTGAATCGTATCAGTGAGAGTAGATGACCAATCGTCTTGAACATTTAAATGCCCACCCAGTGATTTCTTTTTCGCATCAAGATCTCTCCGCTCCCCAACGTTCCATCAGGCAGTTGTCGATGCCCAACTGATCGCAGATTCGGGCGACCATAAAATCTACCAGGTCGCGCAATGTCGTGACACCATGGTACCATCCGGGAGAAGCGGGCATGACCACAGCACCCGCCTGATTGATCAACCGCATATTTTCGATATGGGGTGCTGAGAGAGGCGTTTCACGGGGGACCACAATCAGAGGACGACGTTCTTTCAGATGGACCTCGGCAGCACGCTGAATAAGATTACCTGCCGCACCACGGGCGATGCCACTAAGTGTCGTACCCGAACAGGGACAAACAACCATCCCTTGGGTCAGAAAAGAACCACTGGCAATCGGAGAGTTGTAATCCTGAAAATAATGATACTGCAATTCGCCCACACGACCAGCATCGGCCGATAGCACATTGCTATCTGCCGTTCCTATGCCAGCACTCGCTTGCAGGAGTCTGATTTTGCTATCTTCTGCTTTGGCCACGTCCGCCAGCATCAGGTCCGACGCTTTAAAATTGATAAGATCTATCGAAAGGTCCATCTCCTCTTCGATAACCTGGGCTCCGCTGGGACTAATCGATAGATGCACATCATGGCCAGTAGCCAACAACACTTCAATTAGTCGAACTGAGTAAACAGCCCCACTAGCTCCCGTAATTGCGACGCAGACGTTCTTGGTTTTAGACATAGAGATCGCCGTTTATAGCCTGTTGCTGTTTACTAAATTCTCGTACTCAATCCCTTTCAGGAACTTCAACTTTATTTTGCTCCGCTTTGACTCCAACATAAAGGGTTGCCACCCCTAGTGTAAGGCTTCGATACCATACCTCCTGCAAACCGGCTGCCCGCAGTTGCTGTGCAAATTGTTCACCCTGAGGGAATTCGCCTACGCTGGCAGGAAGATAGCTGTAGGCGCTCTGATCGTTGCGGGCAAGTAATTGGCCAATGCGAGGCAAGATGTGGCGAAAATACCATCCGTAAATGGCTTTAAATGGTTGCCAGTTCGGAGAAGAGAACTCCAGCACCACCACATGTCCGCCAGGAGCACAAACGCGTACCATCTCAGCCAACCCGATGTCCGTTTCTGCAACATTACGGAGACCAAAGGCGACCGAAACAATATCAAATTGATCACTACTGAGAGGAATCTGCATAGCGTCGGCTTCGACAAACGTTAGCTCGCGCTGCACGCCTGCCTGGAGGCTTTTTTGCCGACCGATCACCAGCATTTCATGGCAAAAGTCGGCTCCTACAATCTGTACCGATCCCGTAGCCGCACGCTGATAGGCAAGCGCCAAATCGCCTGTCCCCGTACACATATCCAGAACCTTGGCACCCTCTGCAGGTGGCACCAGCCGCACGACTTGCCTGCGCCAATAACGGTCGATGTTTAGTGATAGCAAATGATTGAGCAAGTCATACTTGCCAGCTATCTCCCCAAACATCTGTCGTACACGTGGTGCGGATTTATCGACGGTAGTACTCATGGGCCTTAGTGCTTTGACAACTCTTCAAATTTGTTCTGACAAAGCACTAGTATCGCATTAGAATGTTCTCTTCGCTAGCGCTAACCGTAAGATAAAATGACGCTTAACCTGGCGACCCAGCACCTTCGCTTGCAATTTTCACCCACCCTTCCAAATCCCAACTTCCTATCGCATGCCAATCGCCGTTCATTACCTGCCCCAATTTATTGCCGAAACCGAATTGGCGGATCAGGTTGTCGTCGTGGTTGATCTGCTGCGAGCTTCTACAACCATTTGTCAGGCGCTGGCGTCGGGTGCAACTGAGGTAGTGCCCTGCTTGGAAGTCGATGAAACACTTCTCAAAGCAGAATCGTACGAACGAAGTCACATGGTGATGGGAGGGGAACGGGGGGGTGAACGAATTTCAGGATTTGATCTAGGAAACTCGCCGACAGAGTACAGTCCCTGTCTCTTATACACATCTCCGAGCCCACGAGACGGACTCCT
>CAWWCC010000005.1:0-37659 GCA_963935315.1 uncultured Planctomycetaceae bacterium
TCTACCGTGCCAATCCCCACACGATAGCCGTCGTTGATTTAAGCGACCTCACGGCGACGATCATCCCGCTTTAAAGAGGATCTAGTTTTTTGCCATCTCGGCGAGTCCGTAGGGATAGCGAAACACAGCATTGTCGTGAAGAACTAGGATTTGTCTGGGCAATTGCTATGGCAACTTACTTTTCTATGTTCTTCGTAAGCATGTTAAGTCTGAAGTGAAATAACCCCTGTCGGGGTTAGGTAAGAACAGATTCAGGCAATTTGCTCTAGTACCCAGGCAATTATTGGAGCATCACTCCGTTCCCCGGCGCGTTGCGCTTCGCTGCGCGCACCTTACGCGCAAAGCGTTCCCATGCCCGTTTTCAGAGTGGTGCCTTTAAAAGAAGCTACCCGGCATATCGATTGAGCCGATTGGGAGCGGCCACTTCGATCTCGTCTGGCTTGTAATCAAACTGCATCACGTAAGCATCTTCGGGCGAATCCTCGTAATAGGCTCGCAGAACGGACGTGGCTACAAAGCCCACGTGTTTGAAGAACAGTTGGGCAGGAAGGTTCGTCTCACGGACTTCGAGCGAGATTCGCGTGCGACGTTGGCCAGAAAGTTTGCTGGCCAATTTTTCTACCATTTGACGACCCACGCCACGCAACCGTGCACCTTCGGCAACCGAAAAATTTAAAATGTGCAGGCGCGTTTTGTGCAGCTCATAAATCATGAAGCCAACGACGCGTTCGCCATGCTCGGCAACCATGCCAATGCAATTGCGCTGCCGCAGACAGCGAATAAAATCTTCTTCGAACCAGGGAAACTCAAAGCTCTCTTGTTCGATTGCCAAAACCTCAGGCATATCCCTGCGTATCATCCAGCGAATGTGGACGCGTATTTGTTGTTTTGGGTCAGCACTCATTTCGGCCTCCTTCCGTGTCGGCCTGGGGTCAATCTTTTGGAGATTCTTTCTAGGTTTGCTGACGAATTGCTCCGCCGTTCTTTGCTCAATCGATTTGAATGGTGTCGCTGCGAATCCTGTCGCATAGGTCCACCGCCTTGTCTTCCCAGTACTGTTTTTCCTAGAAATTCAGTCATCTTTGACGAGTGGAATGGGAAAATACCAAAAGGTTGGTAATGTGCCAAGCGAGAAAACTGGACTTGCTGAAATAACCCCAATGAAACTGCTAGCTTGGTCAGATTGGGGAGTGTCCCACAGGGTGTGGTATGCGTGATGGCCAGCCACAATTCCTGGCATGTGCACTGGGTTGGAGCCTCTGATCAGCAGGCAAAAAATGGGCAGGGTACAGGTTTTATTTGCGTCCCCTGGGTTCCTGGAGCGTACCTTACAGGCCTCGGGGGGCCGTTTTTGGGGGTCCTATTGTAGCGGCTAAAGAGCCAGGTTATTCACGCATCCAGTACGACCAGAAGCCTCACGCACTCTGTCAGTGGGGTAGATTGTAATGGGATCCTGTGCGGATGCGGTTGGGGGTAGGGTTTTTGCCGTTTTTACGGTTTCGCACGTCCACGACCAAACCTGCAATGCAATCTTTTATGTATCCCAGCAACAGCCATCACCCCATCAGTCGCGCACGACGAGAGTACCAATGGCTCAAGTGGGCCACTGTGTTAGCACTCGCCTTAGGTTGCGCCACTCCTTTGTCCATCAATCTGGTCGATCCGGATTTATGGGGCCATCTTCGCTACGGACAGGATTGGCTTGAAGAGGGAGTCCTGCCACGCACTACGTCGCACACGTTTACTGCTGTCGATTACCCATGGATCAATCATGAGAACTTGGCCGAGTTGACCCTGGCCTTGGGATACAAGTACCTGGGTACGCATGGGTTGCTTATTGCCAAGTGCTTGTGGGGGATGAGTATTCTATTGGTCATGGTTTGGGTTGCACGCCGCCATCAGGTCCATCTACTGGCTGTCTGGGCAGTACTGCTACTTGTTGCTGTGAATCTGCAGGCGTTTTTTCCATTACGTCCCCAATTGCTTAGTTTTGGGCTATTTGCACTAACGTTGCTCATGCTTGACCGGGCTTTTTGCCAGTGGAATGTATCTCAAAAAATAAATTGGCGCTGGCTGGTTGCACTACCGGGAGTCTTTGCAATTTGGGTGAACGCCCATGGTGGGTTTGTCCTGGGCTTGTGTTTGACAGGCGCTTTTTTAGGCGGTCGGATTGTTGATCTGCTACGTGTTCAGCGTGGTCAGTCCCTACCGCAAGTTCTTTCACTGACGGTGTTGGGAAGTTGCTGTATTTTGGCGACGCTTGGCAATCCTTATGGCTTGGATATGCATCGCTGGTTGGTAAGTTCTTTAAGTCAATCACGTCCAGAAATTACAGAATGGGCCGCTCCCAAGTTAGCAGATCCAATCTTTTGGCCGTGGATTGCCTTGCTGGCAGTTACGGTGATCAGTTTTTGGCAGACTCGACTTCGTCGCGACTGGGTACAGATCACCATTTTGCTCATCGTGGCCTGGCAATCGGCTTTGCACTTGAGACATATCGCATTTTTGGCCCTCTTGTGTGGTTTTTGGCTACCACCACACATGCAGTCTGCGCTCGCAAAGCTCAAGCCGAAAAGTGGCACGCAGTTGCCTGTGATGACTCTGTCGCCTTGGCTACGACGATTTGCAGTCATTGCTCTGGCTTTGGCCATAGGATTGCAAAGCCTTGCCCTGCATCGTCGTTTAAGCGATTTGCCAGTCCTCAGGGACCACTATCCGGTCGATGCCTTACAGTACATGGCAGACCACAATCTGAATGGCAAACTAGTAGTTTGTTTCAATTGGGCCCAGTATGCCATTGCTGCATTAGCACCTGAAACACAAGTTGCCTTCGATGGGCGTTTTCGAACCTGCTACCCTCAGGAAGTAATCGACATGCACTTCGACTTTTTGCTCGGAGATGCTGAGGGCAAGCGATCTCGCAGTTCGAAATCAGGTGCAATCAACAGAACACTCGTATTGGAATATGGATCTCCTGATTTGGTATTGCTGGACTTGCGGCAGGATCTTGCTGTGGAGGTTATGCAAGCCGAGGCGTCTAAACCGCATCCCAATTGGGTGAGACTCTACCAGGATTCACTTGCCGAGGTTTGGGGGCGTTCAGAACGTTACGACGACCCCGTGCTACAGGAGTACGTGCCTCCCCAGTCTCGTATCACGAGAACCTTGCCTGCCGTGTGGTCTGTGCTTTGGCCAGCATTGCCAGAACGCAAAGGGGATTCCCAATTAGCCAATAGGTCACTGAACCATTCTGTTTTGGCCACTCAGGACGACGCGTGCCAGAAGTACAGGTATGTCCTTAGGCCAAACAAAAAAGAATAACCAGAGGAGCGAAAATGACAGTATCTGAAAAAACTTTGCAGCCACAGGTCGTTTCCCCATCGGAGTCGACGATTGAGACGACGACTGAGACAAAGTACTTAGAACGTCTGGATACGACACTCGACCTCGTTGAACAAACAGTGGACCATGCCGTTGAACGGGAAGAAAAAAGAGTGGATGTAGCCGTATCGGTTGTTATCCCCGTTTACAACGAACGAGATACGATCGTCGAAATAGTTCGTCAAGTACAAGCCGTTGGTCTGCATCACGAAATTGTCATTGTGGACGATTACAGCCTTGATGGGACACGCGAAATATTACTCGAGCTTGAAAAGCAAGAAGGCATTCGAGTCTTCATGCATGGCTACAATCGGGGCAAAGGAGCTGCACTCCGTACAGCCTTTACCGAGATTGAGGGGGATGTTGTGATTATTCAGGATGCAGATCTTGAATACGATCCGACCGATTATCCCAAGCTTCTGGCACCGATCGAAAATGGAGAAACAGAAGTGGTCTATGGTTCGCGCTTCTTGGAAAACCCACATCAGGATCCTTCACGCCTGCATCGATTTGGCAATTGGTTTCTAACCACTTATTCGAATTGGATAACCGGTCAACGATTGACTGATATGGAAACTTGCTACAAGGTATTTCGTCGCGAAGTTATCGCAGAAATGCAGTTTGAACAGAACCGTTTTGGATTTGAGCCGGAAATAACCGCCAAAATATCGCGTCAGGGACACAAAATTGTTGAAGTGCCAATAACCTACAAAAGCCGAGGGTATGAGGAAGGCAAAAAGATTGGCATTCGTGATGGTCTCAATGCGATGTGGTGCATTGGCCGCTATGCCTTTTTAGGAGCATAGATTGGGCATCACGGAGTACGAAACACGGGGTGGACAACACAAGCAATGAATCCAAGCAGGAATCTCACTGATTCATGAACTTGGCGTTTGCGGTCGTATCTGGTGGGCCGTAGTCGTAAATGCGATAACTTTTTGTGATTTTGGCCCCGCCCTTTTTGAGTGTTTTGTACGAGAGATCATTGCTTTCAAGAACCCACGAGAATTCGGCTTCTTTGATCCCCCATTTTAAGGCATCAGGAACCAGACGCGAGACGAGCGCGATGCCGATTCCCCAGCTCTGATACTCAGGTAGTACGTTGGTGCTGATCAACCGTACTTTCGTGAGCTCTTTTCGTTTGCGTAAAAGCTTTAAAAAACCAAACGGAAAGAGACGCCCATCCATTTCCTTGATGCGTGGGTTGTAGTCAAGAAGCGCAAACATTGTCCCGACCGGTTTGCCATCAATTTCTGCCATCGTGGTCAATTCTGGAACGATCATTTGTTTCATGCCAGCGGCCTGTTTCTTAACCTCGCCCTGTGACATTGGGACGAATCCCCAGGTAGAGACCAGGGACTTGTTGTAGATGTCCAGAAAAGTTGCAATTTCTTCATTGAATCGCCGAACATTTATGGTGCGACACTTTAGTTCGAAGCGATCTAAAAGATTCTGGCTCAAGGAATAGAGTCGGTTGGAGATTGCGTCAAGCATATCGACGTGTCCCCAAAAAGCATAAAGATTCTGGGCATTGCGGAAACCGTAGTTATCGATCAATTTTCCGTAATAGTGCTTGTTGTAAGTCATCATGAACCAAGGGGGCTCATCGAAACCGTCAACCAGCAACCCACATTCGTAATTGAGCGATGGATTCACTGGGCCACGCAAAGAATCAATATTCCGCTCAGCAAACCAGGCACGCACGGCATCAAAAAGTCGCCCTGAAACCTCTTCGTCATCGACGGATTCAAAAAAACCAAAAAAGCCGCGTTGTTCGTCATACTGGCGATTATGTGCGTGGTTTAACAGGGCTGCGATGCGTCCACAGGGCTGACCGTTGCGCAGGGCAACAAAGGTTTGGATTTCAGCATCGTCGTAAAATGGATGGTACCGATAATTCAGTAGTTCTTTCTGCACGATCCGCAGAGGGGGTACCCAGTTGGGGTCACCCCGATAGTGGTCCCACGGAAAATTGAAGAAGAGTTTACGCTCTTGGCGTGAACGGACAGAAACGATTTCCAGATCGGACATAATGTGGGAAAAAAGGTGAAGTGAGGAAAGCGTTACTGTAAACCGTTCGGGCTACAGCGGTCAAGCAAGGCCCAGAGGAGATAGACCCTAACCCGAGAGGCCGAAGAGAAGATATGATAAAATTCTTTTTGTTAATCATCTCAGAAAGCTTGGAATTCCTCTCTTGACGGCTTCCCCACAGACTGTCAATGCTGGGATCTTGTTTTTATTTCCTGGAAGGATTTGGCCCTCAATGCCACGAGCCTTAGTTACTGGTGCTACGGGGTTTGTTGGTTCCAATCTGGTTGCCTATCTGCGGCACTTGGGTTGGGAAGTCAACTGCCTGGTGCGCGATACAGCACGTGCTGTATCATTCGAGCAACTTGGAGCGACCCTCTATTTGGGCCATTTGAACGACCGGGAGAGCATCCAGCATGCGATTGCCGAAACAGATTGCGTTTTTCATGTTGCGGGTCGCGTTCGTGCCCTGAATAGCAAGCAATTTGAGACAGACAACGTTTTAGGAACCCGCCATGTCATGCAGGCTGCAGCGGCACAAACGAATACTCCAGTTGTAGTCTATGTCAGTTCGCTGGCAGCGGGCGGACCGAGCCATCGTGGCGTGCCCAGGCAGGAATCAGACGATGATGAGCCGATTTCGGACTATGGTCGTAGCAAACGTTCGGCGGAATCCATAGCAGCAACATTTGCCGGAGAAGTCCCTTTGTCGATTGTGCGTCCGCCAATTATTTTTGGCGAAGCAGATCGAGCCAGCCTAGCAATTTTTCGTGGTGTCCGTTTGTTGCGTATGCATGCGGTGCCCGGTTTTCGAAAATTTCCCGTATCAATAGTGCATGTGTCTGATCTGTGCGAAGCGATGGTACGCATCGCCAAAGATGGTGAGCGTGTGGCGCAAGGAAATAAGGCCAAACCGGGTGAAGGCATTTATTATGTCGCCGCTGAGCGCACGATTCCTTATGGAGAGTTGGGCAAGCTTGCGGCTCAAGCACTTGGTCATGGAGCAATTGCCCTTCCTGTCCCACTCGCTGTTTTTTGGATCCTGGGTGGTGCCATGGAAGTGTTTGGCCAATTGCGCCGACGACCGGCTTTTATTAATATCGATAAAATCCGTGAAGCAGTTGCTCCGGGTTGGGTCTGTAGCGATCAAAAACTACGTCAGTCCCTAGGTTACGAACCGGCCGCATCGCTTGAAGAACGCTTTTCAGCTACGGTAGCCTGGTACCGTGAGCACGGCTGGTTGTAGCTGCAGCGCCACAACTCAATACCAACAAAAAAACCCCGGCCGTAAGGCCGGGGTTTCGTTTCTCTACTCACCCTGGATTGTTTAATACATTCCGTCCATTCCAGGTGCTGCAGCCCCCTTGGCTGCGTCCTTTTTGGGTGCATCTGCGATGAGCGCGTCGCTGGTCAACAAGAGGGTCGCAACGCTTGCTGCATTTTGCAGTGCCGTACGCGTTACCTTGGTGGGGTCAATAACACCCGCTTTAACCAGGTCCTCGTACTCATCTGTTGCGGCGTTGTAGCCATTGCTATTCTTCGAGTCGACAACCTTCTCGCAAACAATTCCGCCATCTTGTCCTGCATTAGCAGCGATGGATGTCAGTGGAGCGCGGCAGGCACGTAGCACGATGTCGTAACCGATCTGTTGATCGTGCGACAGTTCGCCTGGGGATACCTTGCTGCTGGCACGCAGAAGTGCGACGCCACCACCGGGAAGAATGCCTTCTTCGACAGCAGCACGTGTGGCGTGAAGAGCATCTTCGACACGCGCTTTCTTTTCTTTCATTTCGCTTTCGGTGGCAGCACCAACATTTACCTTGGCGACACCTCCGGCCAACTTTGCCAAACGCTCTTCGAGCTTTTCACGATCGTAGTCGCTGGAGACATTTTCGATTTCACGACGGATCTGGTCGATGCGGCCCTTGATGTCACCGCTCTTGCCACCACCTTCGATGATCGTGGTGTTGTCCTTGTCGATCATGACCTTTTTGGCACGACCAAGCTCGCCCAGTCCGATACTCTCAAGTTTGATGCCGAGGTCTTCGAAAATGGCTTGACCACCTGTGAGTATGGCAATGTCTTCGAGCATCGCTTTGCGGCGATCTCCAAAGCCGGGTGCCTTGACAGCACAGATATTAAAGGTGCCACGAAGTCGGTTGATTACCAGTGTTGCCAAAGCTTCTCCGTCGATATCTTCAGCCACAATCAGGAGAGGCTTACCAGCATTGACCACAGCTTCGAGTGTGGGGACTAGGTCCTTGACGCTGGAAATCTTCTTTTCGTGAATCAAGACATAGCAGTCCTCAAGCACGCATTCCATTGAAGTTTGGTCGGTGACGAAATAAGGCGAAAGGTATCCGCGATCAAATTGCATACCCTCAACCCACTCGACTTCGGTGGCCAGGCTTTTGCCTTCATCGACGGTGATAACGCCGTCTTTGCCGACCTTTTCCATAGCCTGGGCGAGCATGTCTCCAATTTCGCTATCGCCATTCGAAGCGACCGTACCAACCTGGGCCATTTCTTCGGAGGTCTTAATTTTGACGGCCATTTTGTGCAGTTTGGAGGTGATGTCTTCGACGGCCGTCTCGATTCCCTGTTTCATCTGTACAGGATTTACGCCGGCGACAACGGCTCGCAGGCCTTCGTTGAAGATGGCTTCTGCCAAGACGGTGGCCGTTGTGGTGCCATCTCCGGCGACATCCGAAGTCTTACTGGCAACTTCCTTAACCATTTGAGCACCCATGTTCTCATAGGTGTCTTCCAATTCGATTTCCTTCGCCACGGTGACGCCGTCTTTGGTGACCGTTGGTGAGCCGAAGGATTTTTGCAAAATAACATTGCGGCCTTTCGGTCCGAGCGTCACCTTGACGGCACGGGCCAGTTTGCCAACGCCCCGACGCATTGCATCGCGGGCTTCTTGATCAAAGGCAATCATTTTAGCCATTTTGAGAGTTCCTTAAGTTATCGTGTTGAAATGTGGGTTGTTGTATTTAATTGGTTCGCTTCGCGTCACAATATTTGAGGTGTGGGGTTCGAGTGATGGAGATTGAGGATCCCAATCCCTCGTTCCTAGTCGATTGTCCCTATTCAATCACTGCCAAGATATCGCTTTCGCTCATGAGCAGGTATTCATCATCATCGATGGTGATGGTTTCGGGAGCGTAACTGGTGAACAGTACGCGGTCGCCTTTCTTGACTTGGATTTCTCCACGGCTGCCGTCGTCTAGCAATTTGCCAGTGCCCACAGCGATAATCGTACCGCGGCTTGGCTTGTCTTTGGCACTGTCGGGGAGAAAGATTCCACCGGCTGTGGTATCGAGCGATTCTTCACGCGAAACGACAACTTTGTCGCCCAAAGGTTGGAGGGCAATCTTGCTCTTCTTCTTGGTGGCTGTGGCCATTGGGGTGTTCTCCGAGAAAATTAAATTTGTGATGGTGAGTTTGCAAAAATATCTTACGGACCCTTGATCTTCGTAATGCCAGATCCTCGCGTTATTGGCCAGCTCGCCTTCGCTGCTGGCTTTTACGCACGAGAAGTCACACTTCCTGGGACCCTACTAAGAGGGCCAGGAAAGAACGGGGTACTTTGCCTTTTACGGATGCCACTGCTTACGCGTACAGTGTTGGCGCAGCAGAGAGGCGGTAAGTAAGCATTTAAAAGCAAGCGGCGCGCCAATTGGGACACTTGTCGCAACTTCTTAAATAGTAAGAAATTAGAGGCATCCTCAGAATTTTGATACGCTGCCAATATGGGATTTAGGGAGTAAAAAGGCACGGGTTACTGCCATTATGGCAGACGGAAGTGCAGCCTCTGTGGGAGGAGAAGGCCAGCCGAATGAACGAACGACAGGTACTCCCAGCCAGTCCCCTGGGCATTGCGTTAAAGCAGGCTTTGCCAAATGATGACCGCCACACCTAGCGGTAGGAGGTACCAGGCAAACATTGCCAGCTGACCGCGTCGTACCCAATGGATCAGTAAATGGAGAGAGGCCCAGCCGACGATCATAGAAATCACAAATCCCACAGCCAAGGTAGCCAGGGGTGTTCCGGTTGACCCTTCCCGATAAGCCTCAATTCCCTTGAGCAGTCCGCCACCTCCGATGGTAGGGAGAGCCATCAGAAAGGCAAATGTTGCGGCCTGTTCGCGTTTTAAGCCAACACTGAGTCCACCCACAATCGTAGCTCCACTCCGCGAGATACCGGGTAAAATTGCTAAAGCTTGTAGCAAGCCAATCCAGAGTGCCTGACCGGGGCGCAGATTGGCGTAGTCGCCATCGCCAGTTTCACGACGAGAAATCCACAGCAGGCCGACCGCTGTGAGAGGAAACATGAGCCCTGCCAATAACGCGTTGGCGAGCAATTTGTCGTCCATTTGCAATCCAACAACTGCCGCTGGTACGGTGGAAATGGCAAGCGGCACAAGCACCTTACGATCACTCGTGAGGAGTCTCGTGATTTCGTTTCGATAAAAAACTAGCACTGCCGCAAGTGTGCCCAGATGGAGCACAACTTCGACTTCCACTAAATCCTCAACTGGCGGGCTGCCGAGAGCCTCTAAAATTGCATTGGCTACTACTAAATGCCCCGAGGAACTTACCGGTAAGAATTCGGTAAGTCCTTGGACGATGCCCAGCAGAATAATTTCCCATAGTGCCATAATGAGCCTAACTATAGCTACACTTGCCGCTCTTGTCTGCTTATGATTGGATGGCTTCTCGCCACGGCCTTGCACGTATACACTGAGAAAGGGGGTTTCAGGCAATTTTCTAATGACGAGTGGGCTGCAGAAAAATGGGCATACGGTTTACGTGTCCTAAGGGTCATCCGCTGCATGTGAAGGAATTCCTTGCTGGAAAACGCGGAATATGTCCAGAGTGCGATACTCGTTTTGTGATTCCCGCTATTGATGGAAGGGCGACAAGTTCCCAGGGGGAGGGAACCCACGGCGTACATGAAGCCCCTAAAGACGTCAATGAGGTCTCTAAAAATGAGGTGGACCTTATCCACGAAGCTGGCTCTGTACGAACGGCCACTCCTCCCCCCCAGCAACCTTTGGCATCGTCCCCGCTACCTCCAGCGATTCCTCCAGAGACTGCTGGCCCCACCACTCCTCCTCCTGTCCAGGAGGTATGGTACGTACGAGCTGTTTCGGGAGAACAGTATGGTCCTGCCACCACGGAACTGATGCATACCTGGGTTCAAGAAGGGCGTGTGTTGGTAGATAGTCAGGTATGGCGAACAGGGTGGCCTGAATGGAAAACGGGCCACGAAGCAGTGAAGTTATTTCAGACACCAACACAAGAATTGAGCGAAGAAATTGCGATGCAGGAAAGCCTTCCAACTTTCGAGTTTCCTCAAAAGCATCGACATCGCAAAAGAAGTCGTCGTGATCGTGCCAAAGTGTTTACCATCGCCTTGGGTGGCCTGGTACTACTATTGTTAATCGCCTTTTTGTTGGTGGTCAGCAACAATTAATTCGGTGGCTAGCCATCCCATGGGCACAGCATCCAGAAGGATTACCATGTCTACCATGATTTATTTCTGTCGAAGGATCCTTGTCAGCTCAATTGTGCTAGTTATTACTGGGTCGTTATATGCTGATGAAAAGTCGACAGAGACAGCAGCCTCCCTTCCTGCGGCAACACCCGCAAGTCAACAAAAGAAAGAAGTTCCTCCACACGTTGTCGAACTTGTTCAGGGGAGACTGAGTCTACCCGTTCCTGGCCAATGGCCGGTCGTCAAACCGCGCAATCGCATTATCAAGCATGAGTTTTCGGTTCCTGCAGCAAAAGGGGACACGGTGCCCGGGCGAATGACAATTATGTCAGCCGGCGGCAGTATTGAAGCCAATATTGCGCGCTGGGTTGGCCAATTTCGCACGGCAGAGGACAAAGCGTTGGGGGAAAAGGATAAGAGCATCCAAAAGATAAAGATTGGCCAGTTGGAGGTCCACCTTGTTGATCTCAAGGGTGTGTTTCAGGACCAGCCACGGGGTCCTTTCGGGCCTAAGGTTGCTCGCCCAGATTATCGCATGTTGGCGGCCATCATTCCCGCCCAAAAAGGAGGAACCTGGTTTGTCAAACTCTATGGTCCCCAGCAAACAATCCAAAAAGCATCCAAGCAGTTTCAGGCCATGATTAAAAATATTGTGATTGCTGAGCCCAAGGGTTAAATCCTACTTCGCTCTGGGGTGCGCTTTTTCATAAGCGGCTTTTAAGTTGCGGGTGCTGACATGGGTGTAGATTTGTGTTGTCTCTAGACTTTTGTGCCCCAACAACTCTTGCACGCTACGAATGTCGGCCCCTCGATCAAGTAAGTGGGTGGCAAAACTGTGCCGGAGCGTGTGAGGACTGGTGCGACTGTCGAGACCCGTCTCGCGGAGGTATTTTTCTAACATCCGGCCAACGCTTCGAGAAGTAATTCTGGTGCCCAACCGGTTGATAAATACGGGGGCACTTTTACCTTGCGATTCTTTAAGAGATAATTTGCGTTGTGATTGCCACTTCTGCAGGGCGCGTTCCGCATAGGAGCCAAGCGGGGCCAAGCGTTCCTTACGGCCTTTGCCACGTACTCGCAAAATTCCTTGCGGATAATCAAGATCCCCATCATTAAGATCAACCAGTTCGCTCACACGAAGACCTGCTGAATAGAGTGTTTCGAGCAGTGCCCGGTCGCGCAGACCCATTGGACTGTTGGCAGGTGGTGCAGAGAGCAGCTTGGCGATTTCGTCTGTGGATAAAAAATGTGGCAGCTTTTTTGCTTTACGGGGATTGCGGAGTGCCTTGGCCGGATTGGTGTCGGCCCATCCTTCGCGTTGGCCAAAACGGTAAAAACTGCGCAAGGACGCAAGTTTACGTGCTATCGAAGCCTTGGCGTAAGTTGCCTCATGGAGCGCAGCCAAATAGCCTCGCAATTCAACGGCGTTGAGGCTGCCCGGTTCAGGACAATTGTTGTTGCCATCCTGAAAATATTCGTGAAAAGTTTCGAGATCCTCGCGATAGGCTTTGAGAGTGTGCTGCGAAGCAGCGCGTTCTACATGCAAATGCTGTAGGAATTTTGCGATCTTTCGCTGCATGAGAATAGCCTGGATAGATTGTTCTTTTCTGCTGTGGCAAGTACTGATCTCGAAGAGGCCTTTCCGACGGTGTCAGCATCGGCTGGGCACTGCTTCGGCCAGCGATCCTTAGGCACGTTACGGTCTCCCGCCAGCCTCACATGCCTTGCCAGAAAAATGCCTGAGCTCGCCTCGTGACGAAATGGATGCAATAGATGCGATAGACGGCAGAATTGGGAGCGTAGGGTTGCGCTAGCGCAATGCACTTTCTTGTTGGCTCCTTTTTCTTACTCATCCTTCGACTGAGGTATCGTAGTGCGCTGGAACTGTTTGTCCGCAGGACCCGTTTGGCGTACTTTCTGACTAAGCACGGCCGCATCGTACCATGAGAAGCTTAGTTCAGAATTTGAAGCATAACGGCCAAGCGTGCGTAGCGTTTCGCCACGCTGGGAATCGTCGAACAAGAAGATGTAGCGCTCTTTGCCTTTGACCAGGGCCAACACATTAATGTCGTCGTTCACGTTAGCAGCTCTCCATGCGGCAAAAGCAATTGTTGGTCTGACTGGTCATGGTGCCGGTCCATGGCAGTGGGTTCATTCGGGGGTCGGCCAGAACTTTCAATCGCCTCCCTTTCGGGGGACTCCTGACTGGATGTGGCCAGCGCAACCTTTCCGGCGAGACAAGGCTACAGAGATTTCTATCGGCGTTCAGGCCACCGCAACACCAGACGAGTTTTGTGACTCCCGCCACGAGATGACAGCATTTCAGAAATATGCATGTGACAGCAGAAGCGTAAAAAGTCGTCGCTGCGCTGAAGATAAGACTTCCAGCCTCCAAAACGAGCATCGTCACGAAAGTAGACGTAGCTCTTTAAAGCCTGTGTTACTGCAGGATCAGTGCCATGATAGATGCTTGTATGCTTGAGCACGGGGCCATAATGAGGAATGCATGCAGGGCGTATTGCTTGTGGAGCACCCGGAACAAAACAGCTTTCGTCAGGCCAATAAGGCGGCAAGGCACCGATTACATCAGTTGGTTGGCTAGTAACGATGGTTTCGTCTAGTGCAATTTTGTTGCCAGAGTGGACGTCGCTACCAGCTTGCGACGGAGTAGGATTGCCAGCCGGTAGTTCCTCAGTTTGTTCCGCGAGTGGGATCTGGCTCGATTCAAAAGGATTGATTGCAACAGGTTCGCTGGCATCGACAGGATCTTGTGGTGGCGACGGCAGTGCTTGACAACTCGAATCACAGTCAGGCGCTTGCGTTGCCATCTGTGCGCGTGCAAGAGCCATTTGCGATTCGTAGACTAGCGAATCAGGAATGAATTCTTCTTCGGGCGTGTTCCATGGTAGGCCGTAACCGACGGGTATCTCATGATAGCCCGGATTGGCCGTATACCACTCAACATGCATACCAATGCGTGGTGGGTAGTAGGGTGAATAGTCCGTAACAGCACCCACAATGACAGCATCAACGTTCAGGAGTTGAGCTAAACGGCGTGCTTCGCCAGGGCCATTGAGATCTACGCGATTGGCCAGGATGGCTTCTTCGACAACATTAAGCGGCACAACTTCAAAACCGGGAGTTGCTTGCAATTCGGCAAAATAGGCCATGGTCACAACACGGCCATCCAATGTTGGTTCGTCGCTATGATTAAAGAATGGCGCAACTGCCACGCGGCCAAGCTGTGGAAAGGGATTGCGAATCACAGGCTGGTGCGAAATTTCAGGTAGCACCAAGCTGCAGCCAGTCAGAGGCAAGCCGGTGAGCCAGCAGAGTAATAAGAAGAGTCTTCCACGCATGGTGGCGGATATCCAATTGCAAGGGGCCCCCCTTCCAAAAGGCGACAACCAAAGTCTGCCGGGGCAGCCTTAGCGCGTTGTCGGAATCTTCGGCACAATCCTCCGACTCACTGTAGTGAAAAATTGCGGAATGTTTCCATGTGTGCTAGCAGTTCTGTTGCTAGCGGACCCCAGCCGAAACACGCGACGAAGTATTTTCGGCAATTAGGTGCAAAAAAAACGGGCAGGCCCACTGTGGAGCCTGCCCGTTGAAAGGCGATTGCGAATTTTTCAGCTATTTAATCGCGAACTTTAACATCACCACAGTGCGTGACGACGACTTTCACCGAGTGGTCACAGCCGGACCAGGTATAAGTGCCGATTTGGCGGCCAAAGATCCCTGAGCGCCAGCACACTTGTGGTTCTCCGGTGCAGCATCCAGGGACGCATACTGAAACGGTCTCTGAACAGCAGCTGCAAGGTGGAGCGACGCTGAGAGTTGCGCAATAAGGCGGTGGTGGACTGCAACAGCAATCATTAGCAGCCGCATTGTCGGCTGAAGTAAACAGCGCACCCAGTGTGATAGCAACAACTGCTATCCCAGAACGTAAACAAAGCATTTGGTTTCCCCCCAGTAAAACAGTCTAAACCTGGCAAAAGCCAGCTGGTCGGGAGCTGAAACAAGCTCCTCTTATGCCAACTCTATTTCAAAATCTTCCCAAGTGCAAGTCAAACCCTATCAGGGCCTAGCCAGACACAGCAGGTGTGGCAAAAAATCAACATCTTGTGGTGCCATGTGCCGAAACCCAACACACACGATGCAAAAATGAAACCTCGAGAAAGATGGCATAGTCCGAATAGGGGGGGGGATATTTTCAGCAGTTCAAGCAAGTCGCCGGCTCAAAACCCACAGGCAAGGCTCCGCGAACCACCTGAAAATTTTGGCTTACACCCCAAAAGTAAGCGGGTGAAGGGAATCGAACCCTCGTCATCGGCTTGGGAAGCCGGTGCTCTACCATTGAGCTACACCCGCCAGCCTCACTGGCATTTGATTTTAGACGTGGCCTAAATCTTGCCGTCTAAACCCATTTGATAGTACTTGTGCGTGATACTGTCTTGGTTTTCTAACAACCAGTCGATGGATGGCTCGTTATTCATCGCTTTGTGGATGGCTTGGGCCATGGCTTTACGATGGATCTCGAACAGGGCTTTGTGGTCAAGGTTGTCGTCGTCGATCACACCCGGATTGAGCCATACGCTGCAGATAATACCCAAGTCATTGGCTTTTTCTTTGGGTATGTCACCAGCTCGAACCGAGTCGAGCACGCCATTGGCGATGGCGGCTTGGACCGTTCCCATCAAGATGTTGGTATATCGCGAGTTCTTTACGGTGACTTTGCTGACACAAAGTGTGACGGGGCGGACCTGAATATCCGTGTTGAGAATCGCAAACACCTTCGAATGCCCCATCGACTGGTCACCCGTGAGTGTGGCGAGAGCAGTACCAACAGGTCCATCGAGTTCGCCAATGACAACTTCCGGTTCAGCTGCGGTAAAGGGAGGGCCACCAGCCACAAGGGACTCGCCAGAACGAAACACGACGCGATCAGCCATAAGAATTGCCATCCTTAAATGAACATGTTTGAGTGAAGGATTGAGAATACAAATCTACCGTCAAAGTGACGCGTTGAAAACCATGAATCACAACTGAAGACGAACCCGCTGATGCTCCGACTGGCCGAGTCGCGAAAGCAAATGGCCAAGGATCCGCACTGGCCGATTTATCACTATGTTAATCCCGAAGGCCGATGTGGTTCGTCTTACCGCGGCGAATACGCAATTGGAGGTGGATAACGGAAGTTGGTACACTGACTGGAAGATATTCTCACATCGAGCATCAGCTTTCGTCAGAGAGAATCATGTCCATTCGCCCTGAGCACTTCATTAACGAGACGATCGATGTCGGTACCTGGCGCCGCCTGGCGGGTATGTATAGACGGCGCGATCGTTGGGGACTTCTAGCCTGCAGCCCGCACGTATGCAATATGCGGGCCGTATGTCACAAGCAGTAACAGGCAGCATTAAAACTGCGCGGATTATGCAAGTGCCCTTGGGTTTGCTACACACTTATCAAGTCGGAAAGCGCTGCGAGTCGTTTACGAAGTTGCTCGCTTTGCTGGTCTTGATTGTCTTCAAAATCACTCAGGAAGTCTTCTTCCTGTGATAATTCAACACGAGTTAACTGCCGTTTGATTTCATTGATTGTAGGTTGCATCGAACGAGGTAATGTCAAGTTTTTTCGTTCGGACTCGGTCAAGGCATCGTAGTAGAGTTTGACAAATCTGAAATCACGGGCAGTTTCTTCGAGTTGCTTGATGATTTTACTGAGGACTTCAATGTCGATTTCTTCAAGAGTCAGCAGGACTGTTTCTGTTTCATCCAGTCCAACATGATATCCCGTGATACGTGCTTCAAGTTCGGACAAATTGATTTGTACTGCTTTTTCCTTGCTGGGTATCGAAGCCAGTGCGGGAACGACCCATGGCGTTGTTGTAGAAGTAAACGAAGCTGGCTTGCTGGTGACACGAACGGGGCGCGCCGAATTTTTTACCACTGAAGGCACATGCTGCGGCACAAGGTTGGTGTTTGGGAAATCTACAGGATTTAACTCAGAGGGCTCTGGGAGATTTTGTGGGAGTTCTGGCTGTTCTGGATTGCTGAGAATTTCACGCGGCTGGATGCTTTCTGAGCTTGGCAAATCATTTTGGGGCTTAACGGTAGGTGGTTCCGTTGATTTTTTTACTAGAGCGCGAAAACTGGGAATCTCAGGCAAGTCTTCTGTTGCACCTGGCATCGAACGGAGGGTTGATTCAAGCAACCAGTCTGCTAGCAATTTGCGGTTTTTTTCAGTTTGAGGAGATTCTTGCCAGGCAATTAGGGTTTGGTCCAGCAGAGCCAACCGTTCCCGTTGCATAGCCAGATCATGTCGCAGGGTCGTTTTGAGTTGGAAACGTAAATCGGATTCGAGTTGATTCAGAATATCACGCGGAGCAGTATGTTGCTGTTGAGCAGTCACCCCGGCAGCCAGAATCAAAAGGGTAAAAAGGGTGCTGATGATGACTGTAAGACGTTCGCCGTTGAGAGGGGGGGCTCGCATGAATATCAACTCTGGACAGTTTGGTGTGTTTGGCCGTATTTCTCGAGGGCGCTACGCGAATGCGAGAATTCCAAACAAGCCTAGAATGGCCCTGATGTAAGTCAAAATAGATCTTCCCGCAGTGTCATCAGGAGAAGCGTCTTCTGGTGGCCTGTTATTGCTGATGACGATTGTGCAGGTTCTATAGGCTTTGGCCCACCATTACGTGGGAAAAAGAATCACCCAAAACGATGGGCTTTCGGCAACATCCCACCGGTGGCTACTTCACTACCCAACACGTTCGCCCTGGCTGGTAGACCAGGATCGGATGGTCCAGACTAGAGAAAGCGCTGGTAGGCTGCGACCGCCAACTCATCCACGCGATCATTTTCGGGGTGGCCGCTATGACCTGCCACACGATGGTAGTTGACTCGATGGGTCTGCAGCAACTGGTCCAATCGGCGCCAGAGGTCCTCGTTTTTAACGGGCACTAGTTTTTTGCCCTCTTTGCGTTTCCACCCATTGGCTTTCCACTTGGGCATCCATTCGCTCATGCCTTTGCCGACATATACGCTATCGGTGAATAAATCCACTTGTGTGGGACGTTTGAGAGCGGCAAGCCCCTCAATGACGGCTTGCAATTCCATGCGATTGTTGGTCGTTTCGCGCTCGCCCCCTGAATTTTCCAATGTTTTTTCAGTGGACGGATGTCGGAGCAAAAAAGCCCAGCCACCGGGACCCGGGTTGCCGCTGCAGCCGCCGTCCGTAAATAAATGTACTAGTGCCATGGCAGGAAGGAACGGTTCAAGGATGTGATTCTGTAGAGTGGTCAATGCTCGGAGCGGCAACTTGAATATCCGGCCGGGGCTTGGTCATTTGTTTCAATTCATCCGCTAGCGGGGAGTCGATTTTTGGGAGTTCTGTAAGTACGCAGGGGAGGTGAACGGTGAACCTGCTGCCTTTGCCCAGTTCACTTTCCAGGGTGATGTCGCCTCCCAGCAAGCGGCACAATTCGCGAACGATGGATAAGCCCAATCCAGTGCCTGAGTATTCTCTTGTCATCGCATTGCCGCCAGGCAAAACGGTTGTGCCTTGCCGGAATTTTTCGAATACGAGCACTTGCTCCGCCTCACTGATCCCCACTCCCGTATCGCTAACAGCCAATCGCAAGTTTCCTCCAGGATCCTGGTGCACCGAGACATCGATGCGGCCACCGTCTGGTGTGAACTTGATGGCGTTGGAGAGCAGGTTGTTGAGTATTTGCTCAATTTTCCCCTGATCTTGCTTCACCAAGGGCAGCTCGGCAGCCTCAAATTCTAGGTCGATGTTCTTTTTGCCGCTAAGAGGCCTGGCCAGATCGCACTGGGTGGCGACGACCTGACTGATATCAAATTCACTGGGTCGCACCTCCAGCTTACCGCTTTCTATTTTGGCCAGATCAAGAATGTCGTTAATCATATCAAGCAGTTGTTTGCCCGATCGCTGGATATTGCTGGCGTAGCGCCGCTCTTTGTCCTCTAGGTTGTCGATGCTTTCCAGGAGATCACTAAAGCCGATAATACTGTTGAGAGGAGTGCGTAATTCATGACTGACGGTAGCCAGGAAGTCACTCTTCAGTTGGTTCATTTCAAACAATCGCATGTTGGCTGAGGCCATTTCGTCGATTTTTAAATCCAGTTCTCCATTGACCGAACGCAACTCATCTTGTTGCCGCAGGAGTTGGCGTAACATGCGATTGAAAGCTGCACCCAGTTGCTCAAACTCGTCTCCCGTGTGGATCACGGCCCTTTGGTGAACATCGCCACTTCGCACCCTATCGCTCACATCACGCAGATGTTGGAGGGGTTTGACGATCACATAGCGCACAACAACATACAATGCCAACATTGCCAAAGAGACGGTCGCGATAGCAGCAATCAAAAGCATGGAACGGTTATGGTTTTGATCGGCTTTCGTTTTTTTTGCGTCTGTTTCGACACGAACAACGGCCAGCAAGTCACCCACTTCCAGATCGGGCCAATAGACGGGAACGGAAGGATTGTTGTGGCATGTAATGCAGCCCTCTTTGGTAAATACGGGTTGGTAATAGAGATAACGGATACTTTCTTCATCAAGCCGACCTTCCCAAGGTCTCTGTTCACTCCCTGAAAGATCATCAATGGCTTCATCTTTTTCGAGTGCATCTCCCAGTTTTTGCCATTTGAAGACTAAGTCCCACTCATAATTCTCTTGGGGTTCGCCCAATCCACTTTCATTTTTTGGATGCAATACATCCCATTTGAAGTTTCTTTCGCTTAATAATTTCGACAAGGCGTCGTTTGCCATTTTGTCGGTTGCGTTCGGAGCAATGATATCCGAAACCTGTGTGGTTCTAGCGCCTAGGATGTTTTTATGTTCCGACATCATCGCCAAATCGACGAGTGCTTCCCCAACAAATCGGTTTTGTTCTAAAACGATTTCGTCGGTTCGTGACCCGTACCACCAGAAACTGCCTGCAATCAAAGGCAATAAGCAAGCCCCGAACAACCAACGGCATTTACGCTCGAGGTTTGTCTCACCCAGTGTTTTTTTAAATCTGCGGTAGCTCATGGGGAGAAGGGTGGGAAGGATCGTTTCGAGGTATCATAGACAATTGGATATCCGGGTTAGCTCTATTCTACGGTAGATGCAGTCTACTATCCATGCAGGCTAGAGTACTTCTTCTCAAGGCGTTTCCAACAATGAAATAGGATGATGTGCCGACGGCCCAGACTGCTTCCTGCCAGGGCTCTTACATCATATCCCAGGGGTCCACGTCGACGGTGATGACGATTTCTTTGGGAGGTTTGTAATCTGTGATCACCGTTTCAACCAGACTGCGGAGATTGTCGATTTGAGATGCCTGCAGTTGTATCTGAAAACGAAAATTTCCGCGCAACTTGGGAATTGCCGCGGGTGCAGGCCCAACAATTCGGACAACACGATTGTCTGCGCTATTGCTTTTGCTGGCAACATCCTTGAGACGTGTGGTTATGTCCTCAACAACACCACGTGTGGTTTCTTCCCTTGGGCCACGCACAACGAGCCGAATCATGGCGCCACAAGGTGGATATTGCATTTTCTGGCGAAGTGCGAGTTCTTGTTCAGCAAAGGTGGGGAAATCATGTCTGACTGCGGCTCGTATGGCCGCATGTTCGGGGCTCAACGTTTGTACCAGCACACGGCCCCCCTGCTGACCCCGGCCTGTGCGGCCAGCCACCTGCGCTACCAACTGAAAGGTGCGCTCACCAGCACGAAAGTCAGGCAGATGCAAGGCCGTGTCCGCGTTGATGACGCCCACCAAAGTCACGTTCGGAAAATCGAGTCCCTTGGCAATCATTTGGGTGCCCAGCAGGATGTGAATCTCGCCACGACTAAAGGCCCCCAAAACTCGCTCGTGGCTGCCGTGGGCTTGCATGCTGTCGGTATCCATTCGTGCGCAAACATAATCAGGAAACCTTGTCCGTACTTCGTTTTCCAGTTTCTGCGTGCCTAATCCGCCGTACCGGATGGATTGGGATTTGCAATCGGGACAGGCGGTGGGAGGTGATTCGTGGTGATCGCAATAGTGGCAGACGGCTCGGTTGGCTTGTCTGTGGAAAGTAAGGGATAGTTCACAGTGTTTGCAGTTCAGCACATGCCCGCAGGCAGGACACTGAATGTGGGTTGAATAGCCTCGTCGGTTGAGCAGTAGGATCACTTGCCCCCCATCGCGGAGCGCGGTAACCATTGCCTGATGGAGTTGTCTGCTGATGCCTCCCCGACCACCACGTGCTTGGGAAGGATTGCGCAAGTCAACGGTAATCACATCGGGCATGGGTAAATTCATGACCCGTTTGGGGAGTGTCACAATCTTGAATTCGTCTTGTTCAACCCGCTGCCAGGATTCTAGGGAAGGCGTTGCACTCCCAAGCACCAGAGGAATTCCTTCGCCAATTGCCCGTTGCCAGGCCACATCACGGGCATGGTATCGTGGAGCCGAATCCTGCTTGAATGAGGATTCGTGTTCTTCGTCGATAACGATGAGTCCCAAGTGGGGCGTAGGAGCAAAAATAGCACTACGTGCGCCAACAACCACTTGCACTTCTCCCCGTGCAATGCGCTGCCATTGATGGTGTCGCTCGACAGTCGTTTGATGGCTGTGTAGCACGGCCACAGAATCAAAGCGGGCGCGAAAGCGGCGCACCGTTTGTGGTGTGAGGCTGATTTCAGGTACCAGGACGATCGCTTGACGGCCAAAACCAACAACATGCTCGATCGCTTGAAGATAGACCTCGGTCTTGCCGCTACCCGTAACGCCATGCAAGACGATGCCTTGCGTTTCAGCAGAGTCAAGAGCTTTCTGAAGAGCGTAGAGTGCTAGTTTCTGATCCGCATTGAGAGACAAGGGTTGCTGGCGCTCAACGATCGCTTCGTTAAACTTGTCGGTGCTTATTCGTTTGGTTTTGGCTTCGAGGAGACCCCGTTTGAGCAATTGTTTGATAGGCCCCGTAGTGCACTGGGAGGCGTCGGCTAGTTGCGAGGCGGTCAGTGGCTGAGAACTCGCGGCAAGAGTTTGGAGAGCCTTACGTTGTTGTTTAGAGCCAAGCTGAACCTGGTCCAATCGTTCCATGACATCGGGTGGAACTTCCAGAAGCGTTACCTGTCGTGTGCCAGCCAGACGTCGCACACCAGCCGGGACGACGGCCTCCAGTACTTTTCCCCAGGGGCAAAGGTAGTAGTCGGCCATCCATTGTGTGAGCCGTAGCATGGGGGGCGTCAAGAGAGAGGAGGAGTCAATCACTGCGGCAATTGCTTTCAATTGCTGCGTAGGAACGGCTCTGGTTTCTAAACCGACACAGTAACCTTGGACCTGCCGATTGCCTCGTCCGAAAGGCACACTCACACGCCGACCTGCCTGAAGTAGCCATTCCGGGTGGTCTGGGTTGCAGAATTTCTCTGGAACCAAATAGTCGTAGACGCCTTTCGCCCCCGCGGGCAATACAATCGTAGCCACGAGACGTTGTTCATGCTTATCGACTTCCCATTCTGGGGGCGATGTATCAAACAGGTTTTGCTGATGCGCCATGATAATGGGGTACAAATTCAGGATGAATCAGCGTTTGCGCGCTGTGGGCAGTTGGCTTTATCAACTGATACGATACCATTAGAACGTGTTCTAGTAAGACCCGTTTGTCTGTGCGAACCTTGCACCAGCCCCTTCACATGCTATGCAACTCGGTATTTTTGGCGGTAGTTTCGATCCGGTGCATTGGGGGCATTTAGTCCTCGCCAAGAGTTGTCTCCAGCAAGCCGTTTTGGACCAGGTGTGGTTTGTTCCAACGGCTCACCAGCCTTTCAAACCCCAGGGCCCTCAAGCGTCCGAATGCCATCGTCTGGCGATGCTCCAACTGGCCTGTCAGTCTGAGAGTCGTTTTATCGTCTCGGAGATCGAATTCAGCCGTGGGGGAGTTAGCTACACGGTCGATACTCTAGCGGCAATCCGTGAAGATCTACCCGCAGCCCGACTCTTTTTTTTGATGGGAGCGGACGCTTTGGTGGATTTTCCCAACTGGTATCAGCCAGCGGAGATTTGTCGCCTGGCCACACCCCTGGTAGTTCATCGAGCCGGATCGATGCAACCGGATTTTCAGCACATCAAAAAATTCATGTCGCGCCAGCAACTTGCTATCATGCATCAACTTCAAGTCGAAATGCCAGCAACCCCGATCAGTAGCTCACAAATTCGCAAGTTGATTTCTGAAGATGGTGATTGGCGCTTACTCGTTCCACCAGCGGTGGCTGAGTATATTGAGCAACAGGATTTGTATCGAGCATGTTAGCCTACCGCCGTTTCTTAGAGGTGCTAGCTCGCATATTTCATCCGTTCCTACTACGGCAGCCTAAATCTATTTCTGACTGCGTTTTATGTCTGCTTTGGGCACTACAGCGAAGCTGCGGCCAATTCGCCGACCAAAGCTGCCCGATAGTGTCCGTCCTATAAAATATCCGAGCTAGGCAGCTTTCGCGGATTTCAAGCTGTCGACGAGTTCCCGTGGCACTTTTGAAAGTTCAATCTGTGGTTGGGAACGTATTGCATCAAGCACATCATCAAGTTGTTCCTGCTGCGTTTGTGTCAAATCCAGTAGCAACCATTTCTGGCCACGGATAAGACAGTGTCCTCCCCCTGCCCCGTCCAGGGGTTCTTCACGAATATGAAAGCCAGATCCACGAACGATATCGAGTGCCATTGATAGCAGTTGTGCAGTGTGCATAAGAGAGTTTGTGGGCTAGGGACAATTTTGGGGAGGAGGACTATACAAAAAACGTAATGTCCTGGGAAGCAGACTTTTAAGCAGGAATGTTTGCCTTTATTTCAGCTCCCCTCGGTGAACAATTTGAGTCTTCCATGCAAATGCGACGATAGGCAATAAAGAGCTAAGTGTTGATTATTAAAGAATTTAAGCTTTGCGGTGAGTTAAATGAGGTAAAGTTGGCGAACTTTGGCTAGCACGTAGACAAGCACGGATTAAAGAAAGGCGCGAATCCCAATCATGCAAAGTGCTGAGTTAACAACAGAGCAACAAATTGAATCGTTGAAACAGCAGCTTGCCGGCGCACAACAGATGGCAGCGTTGGGCGAACTGGTGGGCACCACCACGCACGAATTCAACAATGTCCTGATGACCATTCTCAATTATGCCAAGCTTGGTCTGCGCCATAAGGACGAAGCGACTCGCGACAAAGCACTGAATAAGATTCTGATAGCAGCTGGCAGGGCCGAAAAAATTACGAATAGTGTGCTCGGCTTAGCTCGAAATCGTAAGCAGGAGTTTGCTCCTACCAATCTGGCCCAACTGCTCCAGGAATCTCTTGTTCTATTGGAACGCGAAATGCAAAAGTATCGAATCGCAGTGCACTGCGATTTTTCAGAAGTACCACCTGTGCGGGCTATGGGCAATCAAATCCAGCAGGTACTTCTTAATTTGATGACCAACGCGCGGCAGGCAATGAACGGTGGGGGAGAACTCGTCCTTCGTATCACCCATGATCCTGCTGCAAATGCAGTCGATCTGACAGTGCGTGATTCAGGGTCTGGGATTCCACAGGACTTGCTCCCAAAAATATTTGACCGCTACTACAGCACAAAGAGTGGCCCCGACGAAAGTGGCAAGGGTGGTACTGGAGTAGGGCTCTCAACGTGCAAAGATATCATTAATTCCCACCAGGGACGCATTCGGGTAGAAAGTTCAGTCGGCCAAGGCACACAATTTACGGTACGTTTGCCCGTCTATCAGAAATCCGTCAACAGTGGAACTCCTGCGCCGATCACGAAATTGGGTATTCCCACAGAACAACCCAATTCGATAGGCTAAATCGGTATCGAGCGGTAGCAAAACGTCTTTTCAGATTTGGACATTTATCCTTGGAATCGCATGGATGTAGCCGTTTTGATTAAGGTCCCAGACGAGCCTGAATATCGGCTAGAATCTGTTGCTCAGCAAATGGGTCACGACCTTGAGGGATCCAGTTCGCAGCAAATCGTGTTCGACTAACTTCTTCGCCTAAGCGACTGCGTAATGAATTATCATTGCGAAAAGTTGCCGCCCCAGCCATGGAGCTTTCCGGTCGCGGCAGATCTTCCAGTTCTTTGTAGACGGCTACATCAAGCAAATAGCCGCCCTGTTCGGGGATGATGCGCAGCACACCACGACGTCGAATTGTCTGAAAGGTGCTTTCCCAACGGTTGTCCCAGCCAACCGAGTCGGGCCGATGTGGTTCAAGCCAGGTGGCACCTACTTGGGGAAAGGTGTCGATACGTCCTTCTGTCATGATGTTACCAACCAACTGCACACGATTTTCGCGCTCAATACGAAAGTAGTCATCCACCACATCTACGATTTGTTCCCAAGCCCAGTCTTGGTTGCTGACGGGCACATAGAGATAATTGGCCTGGCCACGACCTGGAGCGACAAACTGTGGTTGGCCAACAAGTCCGCCGTTCGGGGTTGCTGTGGCTACGACATCTCCCATAGGTATGGGCTGCGGTGGACCAAAAAGGGGATTGGTTTCTCCTCCTTGAAAGGGATGGCAGCCTACCAGCATCGCTGTGCCCCATAGTGTGCAGGCAATTCGTAGGGTGTTCAAATAATCCATCCGCGCCTCTGGCCAGAAAAATAGGTCGGAGAATCTTCGCGGAATAAGTACAGAAGGGCAAGATAGAAATTGCGAGCAAAATCGATGCTAGCACAGGGGCAGTCTATTTCATCCGCCAGCAACTTTGAAAAGAGGAAGCCCTTCTAACAAGATTCCAATAAACAGGCCGACTGCTTTTGCAAGCAGTCGGCCTGGCGGTTTGCAAAGCCGCAGCCAAGTGGAGCGTCTAGGGCTAGAGTTAGAGCTAGCCACAATCGGGTGTTTCGCTAGAGCACATCTGAATTTTTCGTAGTGTTTTCCACGCCGCTCATCTCCAATAATAGGGCCCAGCTGCTAGCGAATTCAGATGCGCGATGCGAATCAGGCTACCTGTTATGTCTATCCCGCATCTCGAATCCTGCATCCCGGTGCAATAGCGGAACACTCAAGAGTGAATTGCTCTAGAACCGGCCACCATCAATGCCAAGTCGCATCTTTAATTCTTCAAATTGCTGGACGTAATCTTCGTTAGTGGAGTGCACATGCTCTGCTTCGGTCACGAATTTCATGTCTTCGCGACAATTCAACCCAGCATCGATGAGAACACCTTCGTAGGGTGTGAGCACCTTGCCATAAATGATGAGCAATTTGTGTTCGTCAAATTGTACTTCTTGTGGTGTATTGGGATTGAGAACGGCGATGCCAGTGCATCCATCATTGACGAGCATGTCTTCGAAATCCCATAGTATGCTCTGCAAGATTGGCATGTCGATATGTTCACGAGAAAGGTCCTGCTGACCAGCATCGTTGAAATCGTGGCTGCATTCCAGGACAACATCGACCGTTGGGCCCAGTGGATCAAGCAGCTGCATGAAGGTATCGAATAGTTTTTCTCGCGATGCTGCGGCCATTACCACAGGAACGTCTTGACCTGTATTTTCGTCGTGATACGTATCATGGCGAAAGCCGGCAGAAGGGACGACTTCCAGATTGTAGGAAGGCCTGACCGCATCCGTGAGAATATAATTGTCATAGCGATTAATGCCCATATGGGCTTCTAATTCTTTTTCACTGAGCTGCTCAAAGTAGCTGCCCATTTCGGCGACGCTTTCTTCGTGAAAGACATTCGTGAAAAATTGCTTTAAAAAACTCATCGGCGATCTCGATTATGTATTGGAATTGGTTGTCTCGGTTCTTGCATCCGAGGAGAGCTTCAGGTCCTGAAGTTGATTCACTGGATACTTACAAACGGGGCTCACAATTTTTGGTGGGTGATGTACTGCTTGGGAGGTTGATTTGAAGTACACGTCAAAATGGCAACTACGCCTGGAGGGGATTTTTACGGCGACATGTAACTCTAGCTTGTGTCTATGGCACAGCCAGTAAAAAGTGATCGAAAATGATGTGCTTTTTCGCATCATTCCTGATGCATTCGCGAAAGCCTTAGGTATTTTCGAAAAGTGTGATTGATGCTTGCATACAAACATCAAACGCGTTTTAGAAATGCAACATACGGTGCATTGTGTACACCGTTGCCTGGCATGCTGGCGTATGCCGAGAGCCAGCGAATGGCTCCGTATTCCTGCAGAGTCCCGTATTTAAGCTGAGGGAGCCTGGCCGACCAAAACACGGGAGTTTGACAGAGAGGTCAAGGAACCCTGCTCTACGCTGCAGCAGGGCGAATCAAATATGCGGATTAGGGGTCTACAGACTGGGATGCAACGGACTGGGATGTTGCATGTTGGCATCGTACTAAAGCGCAAATCGCCATAGCCGTGCCATACTGTTGATGGTAGTTGTAAAGTGGATAATCCCACCAGCTGCCATCTTTTTCTTGCAGTGGTATCAGAATGTGGGCCAAATGACCCTGAAAATGGGGCCGTTCTTCACGAGGAAGCTGCTCGATGCACATCGCAGCATAGAAATGACCGTAATAATAAAAGTAACCGGCAATCGAAAAATGGGATTCGTGGGGCACGGGATATTTGCGACCAATGCTCAACCAGCCATTACGGGCATACAACCGATTCAGCCAGGTTTTTAGTACATCGTCGCTGATCTTTTTATCGCCGTACAACCGCAGTGCTACATTGCAGGCTTGCGACCGTCCCAGACTGCCTGCTGGACGATTAATTCCATAGCGGGGCATCATTTTCAAGTATTCTCCATAGGCGTATGCAAAATCAGGAAACCTTTGCCTATGGATGGAATCGATGGCCTGTTGAATGCGATCCGGTGGAAAATCAACGCCTAACGACTTCGCTTCTTGGAGAGCTATGAGAGCCGTAGCCGTTACAAAGCTGATGGAGCTGCTGCTGGGTCGCTGCGTGTGCGCGACCATATCGTAATAGCCCCAGCCTCCGTTGATGGATTGATAGCGTCGTAGTCGATCCGCCTGATAATGGCATAGGTCGATTAGCAGTTTCTGAAGATCCTGATTCCCTTCCGCGCGGGCGTGCAGGCGCGTCAGGGCCTGGATGGCATAGGCATGCCCCCACACATTATAAATCGCCTCGGCTTCAGCCCGTCGCAGTTTTCCGCTATAGGTCAAAAGCCACTCTTGTCCTCGGTCGATAGCATTTTCTACCGCTTCGCGCCGGGAGCCCGAAAACAGCGAGCGGGTCTCGACTAGCGCCATCAAACTTAAGGAAGTGACTGCGGTGCGAAAAGCATGATGCGAGCCGGGCACGGGGGCATAGATATTTAGTGCTTTCGTCTTTTGAGCACTCCCCCATGCGCCATGTTTCATTTGGACTTCAAGCAAAAAATCAACACCACGCTCTATTGAGGCAAGTACTTCTGCCGAGGTAGGAGGTGTGATGGGTGCCGGTTGCGGGCCTTGCGTGGCCAGGGCTGGGATCACCAATTCTTCTGCGAAGAGAGCGCCAGTCGTCCAATTGGCGAGCAGCAATCCGGCAATCAGAACCGTCAAAGAGCGTATTCTCGGAAGATCCATGCCGTTGTCTTTCGTGGAGTTGTCTCGAGATTTTGAGACCGAGTCGTCAAATCGATTTCAAAACACTAGCGTAAGCAATTAATCCTCAGAGCCATCCTTCTTCTCTTCTTTGACAATCTCGTCGCCTTCTTCAAGTCCTTTGAGCACTTCAACCATCTTGTCTTGCTTGCGGCCTAACTTCACCTTGCGCTTGACAGGTTCATCCTCTTCCTCGTCCACGAGCATCACGTACTTGATTTTTTTGTTGTCCTCTTCCGATTGCACGAGGTCTAAAGGGATTTGCAGAGCTTTTCCGTTGTTGTAGGTAGTGACTTTTGCCTTGCAAGTCATACCTGCCACCAGCCAGATGGGCAGGTTGGAGTTATCGATATCGATTTCTAACTTGAATTTGTTGCTTTTCCCTGGAACGGATTCCAATTCTGCAACTTTGCCTGGAATTTCCAGTTCTTCATCTGCTGTGGGTACGAGAATCGTTTCAAGATGACTTTTCAAGTCGGGCAAGTCTTTTTCGCCAAAGCTTGTCAGCACCTTGAGTGGACGTTGCTTTACGATCGTCATAATAACCGAGTTGGCTGATACGGCCCCCAACGGTTTTAGCTTCGATAGGAAGGACGAGACTTCCGACCATGTGCCGTCGAGACAGCGACCGTAGTAGATGACCCCATCGCTGGGGGCTCGGATTACCAACAGCCCTTTGTCGCTGATCAGCTTGGCATGTTGTTCGACACTTCGGGCACGCGCTTCGCGCAACTTTTCCATTTCAAAGACTTGTCGGGTAAGGCTCGTTTCTTTGGTTGTTTTGGCTTTTTTGAAAGTCAGTTCGTTCTTTTCTTTGGCAACACGATAAGTCTCATCCATGCGGGGAACCAACACATCCAAGGTATAGTCGCGATTTGCCGTGCTAAGTTCCATGACGAGTTCCGCCGTTTCGACCACAAACCTTTGTCGGCGGAGCACAATCTCTTCAGTTTCTTCAGTCAGCTCATCGGCCTCATACATTTTCTGAAGCTGATTGAGTTCTTCACGTGCTTCGGCAAGTTCCTCTTGGGCCGATTTGTATCGATAATTTGCGATCGCAATGTTAAAGGGTCGGTCTGTGCTGTGGTAATATTCGTAGTCTTGTTGGAACTCCTCATAACTACGTCGAGCACTCTCAAAGTTCATTTCTAATAGTTTTTTTACACGCGGCGCCTCTTCTTCGGCTTTCAACAGGGAGAGTTCGCTTAGTTGCTGATCAATACTTTCGGAGGCGATTTTTTTTTCAAGGTCTTCTGGTTCAAATCGAACCAGGACATCCCCTTTTTTGACATAGGAACCATGCTCTACCGCATCCAGCACTTTAAATTTTGTCCAGACTTCAGGACGGAGGGCGACTTCTTCCATTTGATCGGCGACAAAGATGCCGTCCAGTTTGACTTCAACCTTGAGAGGTTTGCGCTCAACTTTAAAAGGCTTAGTTTTTGCAGAAGATTTCTTTTTCGGATCTTCCTTGGCCTCTTCGGCTTTTTCTTGGGTATCGATTGATTCCTTGCTGTCGGTCTGTTTGTCTTCCGTTTGCCTTTTATCTTCCGTTTGTTTGTCCTCTTCGGCATCTTCCTCAGGTTGACCTTTCTTTTGAACCGTATCGCCATTTGCGGATTCCTGATCTTTGGCGACCTTGTTGTTTTCGGCTTCTTGAATGTCAGGATCAGGTCGGTCTGTGGTGTTGTCCAAAGCAGGAGCCGCCTGCACATCGAAGACAGGTGCGCAGAAAACGAACGAGAATAAGAAGGCATAAACGGCAATGCGAGGCATCGAAAGCTCCTCAGTTGTCAATTCACAGGGCAGGCAAAACTAGGAAATTTGCCTGAAACATTAGGTAGTTCGCACAGAATGAAAAGCACACATTCTGGTGAAATTGGGCAATTTGAGCTGGGTTTGCGGATGATAGATTCTAGCTGACTATCTTACGTAAGCCTACATTCTTCCGCCCAGATTATGGTCTACTCGAGAAAAGGCAGACGTTTCTCCTTGATTTGCGGGTTTTCGGTTCGATTGGTGGCGTCGGTCTGGATCAACAGCCAGCCCTCTACTACGTATCCTGGAGGACTAGGTTTGCTGGCGCGCTAATCGTAGCTGCTATAACCGGACAATCCTGCATATTCGTCAATACGCAGCAGGTTGATTGGTCGGTGCCGAATCGATAGGTTCGCAAGAAGGACTTTTATTCTGATTACCCATGGAAACGCTCTGGCATGAAGATATACACCCTCACTGGCGACCAAGGCACGACCTCTTTAGTAGGGAATCAACGTGTGCAGAAATGCGATTTGCGCATTTGTTCCTATGGAACGATTGATGAGTTGAATGCCCTGTTGGGATTGGTGAGGGCTGAGGGGCTTTCACCCCGGCTTGATGAAATAGTAAACCTTTTACAGAATCAACTTTTCGACTTAGGCGCTGAACTGGCCAGTCCCAATCCGACAGAAAGAAGTACGGATTTCTTGGTGGAGAGCACGATTACCGAGCAGGAAAAGTGGATCGACACCTTTGAGGAAGGATTACCAGCTCTCACGAATTTTATCCTTCCCGGGGGTTCACAGAGTGGAGCCCTTTTGCATCTGGCACGAACCGTATGTCGTCGTGCCGAAAGGGAGATCGTGGCCTTGTCGCAAACGGCTCCTGTTCGCGAGATCGTCCTAAAATACGTAAATCGCCTGAGTGATTTGCTTTTCATGATGGCCCGTGTGGCCAATGCGGGTATGGGGGTAGACGATGTCCTCTGGAAAAAGCCTGAAAAAAGAAAATCCCCTGACAGCTAGTACCAAGGGCCATTCGTATCTCCCCATGCCATCAAGTGGCCAAAGCTACTTTACGAGTTGCGGGTAGCCACTTATCCTATGTGCTTTGGCAATTCTTAAGTATTGCCAAATCGCTAATCTATCGGGCTTGGGGACTTCTCTAGGCGTTCGGGTCGGGCGGCTCGTGGCGGAACGCCTTGTTTTTCTAATTTTTATGGAGTTAGGTGGGAGGAAAACAATGAACATAATTATTCGATCGCTAGTCGTTGGGCTGGCAATCACCTGGTTGGTAGGTCAGCCCACACCAGTTGTAGCGCAAGAACTTGCTGAGGTCTCAGCGAAGGCGGACGAGGCGGCTCTGGCTGGGCACAATGGCTGGATGCTTACCTGTTGTGCCTTAGTGCTCTTCATGACGGCTCCTGGTTTAGCCATGTTCTACGGTGGTCTTGTCCGTAAGAAAAATGTGCTGGGCGTGATGATGCAGTGTGTGTTTCTGATGGGTCTGATGACCGTGCTGTGGGCTTTGTACGGCTATAGCCTTTGTTTTGGAAGTGGTAACCTCTACATTGGAAACGGCGATTACCTATTCATGGATGGAGTCCAGCGCACTTGGGACGAGGCAGCCGGAGGCCCGGTAACACCCATGGAAGGTGTCATCCCTCGCTACACCCACATGCTCTTCCAGGGCATGTTTTTCATTATTACACCAGCTCTCATTTGTGGAGCATTTGCCGAGCGAATGAAGTTCAGCGCAATGGTGTTATTTAGTATTTTGTGGGGCACCGTTGTTTATTGCCCCCTTTGCCACATGGTCTGGGGTGGTGGATGGTTAGCATTTGATGGTAAAGAGTCATTAATGGGAGGTGCGCTTGATTTTGCCGGTGGTACAGTCGTGCATATTAGTTCGGGAGTCTCAGCTTTGGTTTGTGCCATGCTGATTGGCAAACGAAAAGGGTTTGGAAGTGCCGATATGCGACCTCACAATCTTACTTACACTGCACTGGGAGCTGCCATGCTTTGGGTTGGTTGGTTCGGTTTCAATGCTGGAAGTGAGCTGGCCTCCGATGGCCTGACCTCCAGCGCTTTTGCCGTAACCCACTTTTCGGCAGCAGCAGGCGTTTTGGGATGGGCCTTCTACGAGTGGCTCGTTCATGGCAAGCCAAGCGTACTGGGAGCCGCTTCGGGAGCTGTGGCCGGTCTCGTGTGTATCACCCCTGCAGCCGGTTTTGTTCATCCGATGGCAGCTCTCATCATGGGTGGTGCAGCTGGCGTAGTTTGTGCCATCGCCTGTGGGAGCATCAAGGCAAAATTTGGTTACGATGACTCACTGGATGCTTTTGGCGTTCATGGGGTAGGTGGTACTTTGGGTGCCGTACTTACCGGCGTTTTTGCTACTCGCGAGTGTTGGGACATTGCTGGTTCCACAAAACTCGGTTTGATTGAAGGCGGTAGCATTATGGGAGGGCAGGTTGCTGCTGTGGTGGTGACTTGGATATTTAGCCTGGTGGCCACGTTCATCATTTTGATGATCGTCAAAGCGATGGTTGGCTTGCGTGTCAGCGAAAGTGATGAAACGCTGGGTCTCGACCAGAGCGAGCATGGCGAGGAGGGTTACATCTTCGCTTAAACACGACGAGCGAAAGAATCGGTAGAGGTTTTTTCGTTAGCTTGGTAAAATTAATCCCTAGGTGTTGCGTGGTCCGGGTCACACCGGATCACGCAAATACCAGTCATCAATTATAAAGGAAATACGAGATGAAGAAGATCGAAGCAGTGATTCGTCACTTCAAGCTCGAAGACGTCAAAAATGCCCTTAGCGAGCAGGGCGTCGCGGGTATGACAGTTACCGAGGTACGAGGTTTTGGCCGACAGAAAGGGCATACTGAAACTTATCGTGGTACGGAGTACGCTGTCGACTTTGTGCCGAAAGTGAAGCTTGAGGTTGTAGTTGATAGCGATCGTTCTCAGCTAGTAATGGATACGATTATTAAGACGGCCCAAACGGGTCAGATCGGTGATGGCAAGATTTTTGTATCGGATCTGTCTGAAACGGTTCGTATTCGCACAGGCGAAACTGGAGGTGAAGCGATCTAGAATCTGGTCAAGTCTTACCCGTTGGGTAGCACGATTTGAGTGCAGGATTCATGAGTCCAGATGTTTTTCGAGATAAGATTCGTTTCGTAAAGCACCAGTTACTCATGATAGTTTATTCTGTAAGCGATAGAGGGAAGATATCCGGCAGAAGGACTCATTAGACGACAGAAGTTACTGCAGGATTCAATACAGAGTTTTATTCTGGGCCGGCGCCCCAGCGCCGGTCTTTTTTATGGTTTCGTGTCAAAGAACTTGAGGCCAAAGAGTGCAGCCATTTTTTTGGTCCTTGCATCTACCTCGTTGCTGATTTGGTCGAATGGCGATCCTGGCAAGGCTGTGAGGCTTGAATACGAAGCGTGATGGTGGCACCTTGAGGATCGCAGATTGGATTCGATGATAGCCAGGGAAGGATTTATAGGCTGCCGCAGCAAACATTGGATTAGAAATGCGGATTGCTCTGTAACTCCAGGTATTGCATCATGACCCGCAACTTAAGTCTCAACGACACGGTCCAATGGCTCCGTGAGGATCTAGCTGTGCAGCGTGAGGCTGTACGTCAGGCGCACAATCGGCAACTTTCGGGAACACGAGTTTCTGCAAAGTTGGCGATAACAATCGATAGTGTTGTATCTCGATTGTTGGATGCCACCCTTTCAGAAGCTGGTCTTTCCGCAGCCGATAAATTACGCAGCAATATGGCAGTCGTGGCCCTGGGCAGTTATGGTCGTCGGCAGTGTTCGCCTTATTCGGACGTTGATTTGATGATTCTTCATAACTCACGACATAGTCAGGAGATTGCTGCCCAACTTCGTCCTCTCACCCAAGGTGTGTTTGATGTTGGCTTGCAACTAGGGCATAGTGTACGTACAGAAAACGAAGCAGTACAGCTTGCGAAAGAGGATGCAGTTGTATGTACGTCCTTGATTGATTCACGTTTTTTACTTGGTAACCAACAGCTCTTCGATTCTTTTCGCGCCAGCTTTAGAAAGATGGTGGAACGCAATAGTTTCTCGTTGTGCCGAACATTTTTTGATTCACGGGCTGAAGAACGAGATCAATACGGAGAAACTGTTTATTTGCTTGAGCCCCATGTCAAACGTTCGCGTGGGGGCTTGCGAGATTTTAATCTATTAGGATGGCTGGGATTTGCGGAGCATGGCATAGTAGACCCGGATCGTCTGCTTTTGCAGGGCGCTATTTCCAAGTTGGATCATCGCCGCATGCTGTCGGCCCGCGACTACCTGCTCCGGTTGCGTAATGAAATGCATTTTCACGCTGGTACCGCGCGTGATCTTTTGGATCGGGCTGAGCAAATGCGTGTAGCCGATTGGCATGGACATACCAATCGTGCGGGGCTATTGCCAGTGGAACATTTTATGCGCGATTATTTTCGCCACACCAATCATTTGTGGCAAATGGTTCGCCGTAGGGATGCCAGTTTACAGATTGTTTCGAGAATGACACGTGCGCTGGATCCTATGTTGGGGAAGAATATCGACGGTGATTATCGTGTGGGTATGCGTAGTGTTAGTGCTACAGAATCCGGCATCACAAAACTCAAGCAGGATTTAGGCGAAGTTCTACGTTTTATTGAAATTTCGGTGCAAACGGGCAAACCTATTGAGCACGGTGCCTGGTCAACGCTTCTTCTTGCGGCCCCTGAATTTAAGGTTGAGATTACGGATGAAGTTAAGCGGCAGTTTTATGATGCGTTGGCAGACTCCAAAGTGGTGGGAGAGTTTTTACGTGTGCTCCACGAATTGGGATTTTTAGAAAAAATAATACCTGCTGTGCGCCATGCAAAGTATTTACTGCAGTTCAACCAGTACCACAAATACACGGTTGATGAACACTGCTTGCGCTCGGTACGCAAGGCGGCAGCGTTTGCTGATCGTGACGATGCCTTGGGAACAGCTTATCACGAAATACGTGATAAACGTGTGTTGCACCTGGCCCTTTTATTGCATGATTTGGGCAAAGGTTTTGAAGAAGACCACAGCGAAGTCGGTAAACGCATATCGGAAGAAATGACAACTGTTTTGAATCTTGATGCACAGACAGTTGAAGATGTCGCCGTTTTGGTTCATAAGCATTTGGTGATGGCACATCTTACGTTTCGTCGTGACACGAGTGATGTGACTTTAATTAAAAATTTTGCCGAAGAAATCGGGAGTGTTGAGCGATTGCGGATGTTATTTGTCCTAACCTGTGCCGATTTGGCAGCGGTGGGACCGGGTGTGCTCAATAACTGGAAAATCGATGTCCTGGCGGACGTTTATGCGCGCTCTGCCAGGATGTTGCAATCGGACCTGGAAGTACCGAACGAACTGGAATTGGAATCGCATCGGCATAAGTTATTGGAATCGATGTCCGAAGAGGAGCAAGCCAACCCTTGGTTTGTTCAGCAAATAGAGTCGTTGCCAGCAAGTTTTCTTGCACAGGCCGAAATCCCGGAAGTTATCAATGCATTACGTCGGTTCGCTATTTTAGAACCTCAAGAAGTTGCAGCTTGGGGCGTTTATCAACCCACTACAAAAACAATACAGTTTACGGCAGGTGTCAATCAAGGCGTGGGACGCGGAGTGTTTTCGAGTATGGCGGGGGCACTTTCGAGTGCGGGTCTGGAGATTCTCATGGCCAGCACAGACATTTTGCCCGACGGGTTCTTGATGTTGCGTTATCTGGTTACCGATTCTCGACAATCGGATTCTATCGAGGAGAGACTGGAGCAAGTGAGTCAGGCTCTCATTCAATCGGTTGATATGTCGGAGCCCCCTAGTTTTCCACAGGTTTGGGGCCAGCAAAAAGCCGAGGCGCAAGCGCAGCTAACCGCATTGCCAACAGAAGTGCGCATCGACAACAGGCTTTCCGAAGAGTACACGATTATCGAAGTCTTTACCTTCGATCGTGTGGGTTTGCTGTATTGGCTGGCTCGTAAATTACACGATCTCAAGCTGGTCATTGCGCATGCCAAAATAGGGACCTATCTTGATCAGGTGGTTGACGTGTTTTATGTTACCGACCGCCAGGGAAACCGACTTTCCGAGATGTCCCGCTTGGAAGAAATCCGCACGGAGTTGCAGGAACTTGTGCAGGCCGATTAGGGCAGGCAAGTCACACTTGGTGTTTTTGGTCTGCATACTAGAATAACTCCAGGAATCCAAGGTACTAGAACGGTTTCCAGGAACCCCCCCCGGATTTGCTATGACGGAAGACCCAAAAATGATACCTCCCGAGGATGGCTACCAACAAATAGATGCTAAGGATACTGACCGGGAGCTTTCTAAGTATTTTTCGAACAACTTTAATCGCTATTCTAGTTTTGCTCCGCTCGGTAAAGGCGGCTCGGCAGAATTGCGTGTTTGCCACGATAATAATTTAGGTCGTGTCGTTGTCATGAAGACATTGCATCCGCATTTGGCGAATCATGTTTACATGAAAGCTCGTTTTTTGCGTGAAGCGCGTGTCACAGCACAATTGCAACACCCGAATACAGTCCCCGTTTACGAAATCGGCAACGATATCCAAGGGCGTCTGTACTTCACCATGAAAAAAGTTGAGGGCGAGACACTACGCGATATTCTCGAGAAGCAAATCTTGGGTGATTCAGAAGCGATTCGCGTCTACAATCTCGACCGCATGTTGGGAGTCATTATTCAGATCTGCAATGCACTATCTTATGCCCACGTACATGGTGTGGTGCATCGTGACGTCAAGCCTGAGAACATACTCATCGGTACTTTTGGCGAAGTTTTATTACTTGATTGGGGTGTGGCAAAAGTTTGGGCCATGGAGGACGACGAATTGGAGCAAGGCATTCGTGCCCATGAAGAACTAACGGACATCGGTCAGCGTCCTGGTACCCCACTCTACATGTCTCCCGAGCAAGTCCGAGGTGGAGGTGCCGAAATTGATTTGCGCACCGACATCTATAGCATTGGAGTGGTGCTCTATGAAATCTTGACTCTCAAGGAGCCACACCGGGGTGAACGGATCAACGAAACGTTTGATATGATCATCAATGAAGAGACCATCCCACCGGAGCAGCGCACGCCGACCAGAAATATCCAACAATTTTTGTCTCGAATCACGATGCGTGCACTCGAAAAATCTCCCGCGGATCGCTACCAGACAATGCAGGAATTAGTCGAAGCATTGAGAGATTTTCGTAGCCAGGCATTTCAATCACTCACAGGGCATTAGCACAATCCCATGGGGGTGTTCCTGAGAACACCCGCTCCTGCTACGGCGCTCGCAGAGTTTCTAGTAAATTGGACTTATCTGGCCGCGTTATGCTTCGACTTCGGGCAC
>CAWWCC010000006.1:0-33915 GCA_963935315.1 uncultured Planctomycetaceae bacterium
GCGAGCTCTTTGACACCATGCTTGAGGCGAAGGTGTTGATCGAGCGATGGAGAAAGCATGACAACACTGCCCGGTTATCGACCCCCGGCACCCGAAGCGATTCAGCCCCGTTCTAAGTTAGACACTGGTACCTTACCTGGGGACAGGTCAGGTTTTTACCAACTGGTTTTTCACCAATCTCTGCTATCTGGCCCCTGTTGAGGAAGGCCTGTCTTTCTTGAAAAGACACCGTTTTGCCGCAATACGGTTGCCCGCTTCGAATCATGCTGTGGATAGATTAAACCGTAAATCTTACTTGCAGCTTAATAAGTGTCGCCACTTTATAGAAACGAACGAACGAGTATTCTAACCCCTTACGACCCCTATGGGAGATTTGTTACGATGCGGAAAGAAATTCGAGAATTCCTGCGCCAGCTCACCTTATTCCGCTCACAAAATGAATCGCCCCACGCCTTCGCATCCCCCTGTCGAAATTTCAACCCAGCCCGCCAGCGGCGGATGGCACTGCAGCCATCTCTACTACAAATGGGACCGAGGAGCGCTCGCTCGGATGTCGACAGAAGACATCGCAGCGGGTTGCACCGACGTGATCTCTAATCTCGATCCTACAGATAGCGAATCCCCAATTCGCTTACAAACATCAATCGTCAGCGGCCACAAGGCCGATTTTAGTCTGATGATGCTTGATCCAGATCCGCTCAAGGTCGATCGTGTGCACCAACGGTTGATGTCTGGCCCACTAGGCACAGCGATCCTACCAGGATATTCATTCGTCTCGGTCACTGAGATTAGTGAATACGTTCCCTCAGTAGATGATTTCGGAAAACGACTCCTGGCTGAAGGAGAAACGGAAGACAGTCCCACTTTTGCCGCGAAAGTGAAAGGTTACGAGGATCGTTTGGTAGGGATGAATCGCCAACGACTCACTCCCGTTTTTCCGGAATATCCCAGCACGTGCTTTTATCCGATGAATAAAAAGCGCAAAGTTGGTGAAAACTGGTTTTTGCTCTCGAAAGAGGAACGGAACAAATTGATGAGTGAGCATGCCCGTAGCGGCATGGCATTCGCCGGCAAAGTATCCCAACTGATAACCGTCGGTCTGGGATTTGACGATTGGGAATGGGGTGTAACGCTTTGGGCCGCCAATCCTGATTTTCTCAAAGAGATTGTCTACCGCATGCGATTTGACGAGGCCAGTGCTCGCTATGCCGAATTTGGCCCCTTTCTAACTGGATATGTCTGCACTGCTGAGTCAATGCTCGAACATTGTCGGATACTAAGCTAGCCCAGCTATTTTCTTACAGCAGCATCTGGTTCATTGTAGCGGCATCTGGAATCAGCGCTGCATTATCTGGCAACTTCAACCGGCATCTTTAGGGATTGCGTGCTTTATGAAAGCATTTTGAGTCGGCTATCGTATTTCGCAATACTTCTCACAACGACTTCCCGTGTTTACAATGAAGGTTACCTTGTTTGGCTCCAGTGCGCAATCAGGTTATTCTGCTTCGAGGTTATAACGCATGCCTTCAACTCCTCAAATGCAAAAGCTTTGATGACTTCTCCATCCACCAAAACGCTGCCAGAGACCGGTGTCCACGAAGTTCTGCATCCACTCATCCAACTCCACCTGACACGATTGCGAGATAAGACAACCACGGCTTCACGTTTCCGACAATCAGTACGTCGTCTGGCAACGTTGCTTGCGTATGAAGCAACTCAAGATCTCATCCTGAGTGAAACTCAAGTGAATACGCCTATCACGGAAGCCAAAGGGTATGATTTGGCCCAACGTGTTGGTCTGATACCCATTCTACGTGCCGGCCTGGGCATGGTTGATCCGATACTCGATTTGGTCCCCTCAGCAGAAGTCTGGCACCTGGGTCTCTATCGCGACGAAACAACAGCCAAACCAGTACGATACTATGACAAACTTCCTGATGATCAGCCTGTTGATGTAGCAATCGTCTTAGATCCGATGCTCGCTACTGGGGGATCGGCAACGGCAGCTTTAATGAAACTCCGAGAATGGGGTGTCCAACGAGTGAAGGTAGTCTCCCTGATTGCATCGCGAGAGGGAATCGATACCGTTTCTTCACAATTCCCAGAAGCTCAAATATTTGTCTGCCAGGTCGATCCAGAACTAAATGACCAAAAGTTTATTGTTCCTGGCTTAGGCGATGCCGGAGATCGGATCTTCAACACACTCATCTAAATGTTCTCAACTGTGAAAATTGCATCAAGGAGCATAACTCCTTGGCGGCCCACGCCTGCTGTGTTTCGCCGCCCTAACTAAAGGCATCAAGCATGCAGCAATACACTGGACTTCTCGGCCTTGTCGTGCTCATCGGCTTGGCCTGGATGATGAGTTCTCACAAGAGCAAAATACCCTGGCGTGTTATTTTTGGCGGGCTTGGCTTGCAATTTTTATTTGCTCTGCTGATCCTGAAAACGAGTCCGGGCCAGGCTTTCTTTCAAGCACTCGGCTATTTCGTCCAGTCCATCATTAATTGCACGGACGCTGGATCCGCATTTTTATTTGATATCTATCCACGTCCGGACGACGCGAATCTACCTCCCAGCTACACTCTGTGGAGGTGTTTTGCTTTTGGTGTCTTGCCTACCATTGTGCTGTTCTCTGCATTGATGGAGATTCTTTATCACTGGGGGTTGATGCAAAGAATAGTCCGTTTCTTTGCTTGGATCATGCAAAAAACACTTGGGACCTCCGGTGCAGAAACTTTGTCTGCAGCAGCAAATATTTTCGTAGGTCAAACCGAAGCACCACTTGTGATTAGACCTTATGTGAAAGAAATGACTCTCTCCGAGTTGAATGTAGTCATGGTGGGCGGTTTTGCCACAATCGCTGGCGGAGTCCTGGCAATCTTCATTCGTATAGGAATCGATGCGGGCCATTTAATAACTGCCTCGGTAATTTCTGCGCCAGCAGCTTTACTGATCGCCAAAGTCATGCAACCTGAAACAGAGCATTCGAAGACTGTCGGCAAGGTAGAAATCTCTGTACCAAACAAGTGTGTCAATGTTATTGAAGCTGCAGCTGAAGGTGCTGCAACCGGAATGAAATTGGCCCTCAACGTTGCGGCCATGTTGGTCGCATTTGTGGCCCTAGTAGCACTCGTTGATCTAGGCGTTGGCTGGCTGGGAAATCTCTGCGGATATGAAGGCAACGCAACCTGGTCACTCAACAAAGCTTTTGGATTTGTCTTCGCACCAATTGCCTGGTTGATTGGAATCCCGTGGGACGAATGCGAAACGGCAGGCAGCTTGCTAGGCACGAAGATTGTCGTCAATGAAGTCCTGGCCTATTATCAACTCAATGATGCCGCTCAACTAAGCGAACGATCCTACCATATCATGACCTATGCCTTATGCGGTTTTGCCAATTTCAGTTCTATTGGAATCCAACTCGGCGGTATCGGTGGTATAGCCCCGGAGCGGCGTAGCGATTTAGCCAAACTGGGTTTCCGGGCCATGCTCGGTGGTACATTAGCCGCTTTAATGACAGCCTGCATTGCCAGTCTTTTTCTATAATCCACAGAATATCATTCACGCTTCCATTGTCACGGATTGCGTCGCTACGAACAGAAGCCTTTACAACAATTCTCCCCAACACCACTTCGCACAGCTGTCCAACTTCTTCATCCGAAAGGTTCTCCCCAGATGAAAATCCTACTCGACGAAAAATCGCTCCATGAAGGTGTGGCCCAAATGGCTCGTACTATCGAGCAAGCCTTTGAAGGTCGCCAGCTTACGATCGTCGGCGTGCTTACGGGCAGCGTCGTTCTCATGGCAGATCTGATTCGTCAAATCGATCAACCGATGCGAGTAGGTGTCATTCAAGCGAGCAGCTATCGTGGAGCAACAACCGAACGTGGTGAACTCGTGATTAATTCTGAACTCATGATCGATATCTCTGGTCGAGATGTTCTACTTGTGGACGACATATTCGATACGGGTCACACTCTGGAGAAGGTTATCGCCAAAATGCATGAATTCGGTCCCAATTCGATCCGCTCCGCAGTCTTACTCCGCAAGGAGGGACGTCAGGAAGTCCAGTACCAGCCTGACTTCACCGCATTTTCAATTCCAGACGAGTTTGTTGTAGGCTACGGTCTTGACTACGAAGACATGTATCGCAACTTACCCTTCCTGGCAGCGCTCGAGCCGACCGATCTAGAGAAACATGCTGCTCAGATCAACTAGCCCCTCACCTACAACTTTGTTACGAATGCCTCAATCTTCAGGCTTCCCTCGCTCAAACGGATCCGGTAATAAATCACCAAGCAAATAATTGGCGACCTGCACCGACTGATCAGCGTCTACCAAAATCACATGCATATCGGCTCCGAACTCGGCGAGGAATTGCCGACAGGCACCGCAGGGAAGGACGCCTCCGGCTGTCGCCACAGCCACTGCCGTCAGCTGCCGATGCCCGGCCGATATGGCTGTGACAGCCGCCACCCGTTCTGCGCAGAGGGTAAGTCCTAGTGAAGTGTTTTCAACATTGGCACCACTCAGGATATTTCCATCCGATGTCCGTACTGCAGCACCTACTAAGAATTTTGAGTAAGGAGCATAGGCATTGCTGCGTGCCGCCAAGGCCGTTTTGACCAACTGTTCTATTATTTGTGGATCCATAGAACATTCCTATTGAGGGTCGTACAATCAGGTAACCCGCTGAGCAATGATCAACCCAGGCGGTGTGCAAGTGTCGTTAATCTCGATAGCTCTTCGTAAACAATGGCGCCCTGCTTCAACACTATCTTGAGGTGCATAAAGTTTGGCCAGCGGCTGCCCGAGGATGACTTGGTCACCCAATCGAACTAACATTTCGATACCCGTTGAATGATCAAGCACGTCGTCTATTTTCTGGCGTCCACCATGCATGGCAATCACAGCCTGACCAAGTTCTTCGGCATTGATGCCGGCAACAAAACCTGCTCGAGACGCAACGACCTCATGAGCGGGTGCAATCCGAAGTGGCAATCCAAGATCTCCCCCCTGGGCAGCAACCATTTGTTCAAATCGTTCGCGAGCGCTACCCTTGTCTATCGTTTGTTGCAATCTATTCTTTGCTTCATCCAACGTGCCAGCAATTCCAGCAGACAGCAATAACTCAGCACCCAGCGATAACGTAACTTCCATTAGATCTGCTGGTCCCTTGCCCTCCAATGCGCCCAGCGCTTCGGTGACCTCTACAGCGTTGCCAACCATTCGTCCCAAAGGTTGATTCATGTCTGTCAGCAGAGCTGTGGTTGCCACACCCATGCGCTTGCCCGTATGAACTAGCGATTCAGCCAGCTGAAGCGCTGAATCCTTTGTCTTCATGAAAGCGCCGCTTCCAAATTTGACGTCTAGCACAAGTGCGTCCAGATTTTCAGCCAACTTCTTGCTCATGATGCTGGCGGTTATCAGAGGAATCGAAGGGACGGTTGCTGTTACATCACGTAGCGCGTAAAGTTTGCGATCAGCCGGCACCAATTCTGGCGTAGCACCATTAATTGCACAGCCTACCCGTTCAACAACAGTGCGCATTTCTTGCGTGCTTAAATCTGTGCGAAAACCGGAAATTGCCTCCAACTTGTCAAGAGTTCCTCCGGTAGATCCTAAACCACGGCCCGAAATCATGGGTACCTGCACATCGCAACAGGCAAGCATCACGGAGAGTGGTAACGAAACCTTGTCTCCAATACCACCAGTCGAGTGTTTGTCAACTTTTGGCAATCCTCCCGCAGACCATTCCAGGGTGACTCCCGATGCCAGCATGTGATCCGTAAGCGCGGCAGTTTCAGCCACATTCATACCACGCAAATAGATGGCCATAGAAAGTGCAGACATTTGGTAAGCGGCAATATCTCCCTCCACATAACCTGCTAAAAAAAAACCTATCTCTTCAGCAGTCAGTTCGCCACCGTCACGTTTTTTTGCAATGATCCAAACAGGATTCATAGGAGCATATTAGATTGTTCAGGAATACATGGAATAAACGAAATACGATCCGGCGATAGGGAAGCCCTGGGGAAACGCTATACTATAAGGTTTGCAAAACACCTTGGAAGATACTATTCAGCTTCGGCAATGCCTTCGAAGCGGCTTCCAGAACCTGGTGACCAGTAGTCGGCGTCAAATGGTCGGGAGTTCCTACATTGGTGATTGCCGAAAGCCCCAGTACACGCAACCCTGCATGCCGCGCAACAATTACCTCCGGAACCGTCGACATCCCCACAGCATCACCGCCAATTTGCCTGGCCATCCGATATTCAGCGCGTGTCTCATAAGTAGGTCCCAATAAGGCTACGTAGACACCTCTGTGCAAAACAAAATTTTGTTGGCGAGCAATCCGTATGGCTAACTTCTCAAATTTCAAGTCGTAGGGATCGGACATATCGGGAAAACGAGGGCCCAGGCTCTCGTCGTTGATCCCGACCAGAGGATTTCTAAAACTGAGATTTATCTGATCGTGAATCAACATCACATCTCCTACCTGGTAGGAAGGATTGATTCCTCCAGCCGCATTGGTAACCAACAACACATCGACTCCCAGGGCTTTAAGCAGTCGCACGGACAAAGTGGCTTGCTGGGGGCTATAGCCTTCATAGATATGAAATCGACCTTGCATTGTAACCGTCTTGCAACCGGCCAGCATGCCACAGAGAAGTTGTCCGTTGTGCCCCAAGGAAGTTGCCTGCGGCAAACACGTTATTTCCGAATATTGGATCACCTCCTCAACACACATCGCATCGGCCAGACCCGCCAACCCGGACCCCAAAATGAGACCGACGCGAGGCGTGCAATCCCACCGCTTTTGCACAGCTTGAACAGCAGACTCAATTTGTTTGGCTAGCCCTTGCATGAAATCACAGAAGTCTCAGGCCAATCGGAATTCTTGAACGACGGTTTCAGCAACCACACATGTCTTGCGCACAGGATACTGCAATTTAATCCGCGGCCATTTTTAACGCCTCATGCTCCAGCACCCCCTCGACAAGCGCACAAAGCTTCGGCTCGGCCGAATTCGCAACGGCCACGATCTCCTCAACCACGGCCGGTTTGAGAGCATCCGGCAAACACATGTCCGTGATCACCGACAATCCAAAAACACGCATCTCTGAGTGGACCGCCACAATAACTTCAGGGACCGTCGACATCCCCACCACATCCGCACCTATGGCCCGCAAAAAACGATACTCCGCCCGTGTTTCCAAACACGGGCCCGTGACAGCAACAACCACACCCCGATGCGCAATAAAATTATTGCGCCGAGCTATTTCCAGTCCGACTTCTATGAGTTCCGGCGTGTAGGGTGCCGACATATCGGGAAAACGTACTCCCAAACGATCATCGTTGATACCCACCAATGGGTTATCACCCATTAAATTGATTTGATCATCGATGATCATCACATCGCCAGCCTGATAGAGTGGGTTCATCCCACCCACTGCATGTGTCACAATCAATAGCTCCGCTCCCAGAGCACGCATCACACGAACTGGCAAGGTGATCTGCTTAAGTGGATAACCTTCGTATTGGTGAATCCGTCCTTCCATGGCGATGACTGGCAAACCCTGAAGGCTACCACAAACCAGACGCCCACGGTGACTGGTTGCGGTTGAGCAGGCAAAGTGAGGTATGTCCTCGTAGTCGATCATGACACGGTTTTCGATTTTTTCGACAAGCCCTCCCAGTCCTGTCCCCAAAACAATACCTGCGTGAGGAGTTTCAGACCACTGAGCACGAATCGCCGCAGTCGCTTCTTCAATCTTGTCGTAAAGATCTAACATCAATAACCCTCATGACTCTTGTTCGATTCACCTTGCTCGCCTTGGGCGATTGCTTGCGTGCCACTCGTCCCCAGTCGCGTAGCTCCCAGGGCCACAAAACGCTGTGCATCAGCGTACGAGCGAATTCCTCCCGAGGCCTTCACCTGCACCTTTGTGCTACAGTGTTCGCGCATCAATTGTACATCATGCACCGTTGCCCCGGTAGAAACGAATGCACCTTGGGCATCTTTGACAAAACCAAAACCGGTTGAGGTTTTGACAAAAGCAACTTCTGCGTGTTCGCAGATACCACAAAGGCGTATTTTTAAATCGTCATCCGAGAGCAGTCCCGTTTCGAAAATCACCTTGACAATAGCATCTGCAGATCTGGCCGCCTCATTGACGGCTCGAATATCACTCTCCACAAAATCCCAATCTTTGGCGAGTACCCTTCCGATGTTTACGACCATATCGACTTCTCGTGCACCCTGAGCGCAGGCGACATCGGTCTCACGAACCTTGCATGCGGTCGAAGTTCCTCCGTGTGGAAAACCGACAACTGTACTCGGCACTGTTTGAGAACCAGCCAGTAATTCAGTAGCAAGCGGGACCATAGAGGGCTTCACACACACACTGGCCACCGCCAACTTGGCGCACATCGCACACGCGTCGCGCAAATCGTTTTCGGTCTGTGTGGGATGCAAAACCGCGTGGTCGATAAGAGCAAGGATGGACATTAGGATGGGCCTTACCTGGACAAGGGATTACGACTTAGTAAAGAAAGCGAGTCCTTGCATTGGGGGTAGGGTTGAAATCCACAAGGATTGATTCTTACTGTTCACTTCATGCCTTTGTTTTACTCACTATTCCCAGTGGGGCAACACTCGATCGACTCCAATCACGCAAAGGTTTATAAGCTTCTAAAAGCACTGGCCCTACTGCGGCAACTCACTTCCCGCCATGGTGATTCCGGCCACGAAAACATTCGGGTCGATGGTTTCGTTGTAAAAGCGGACCGTGCCATCCGCTGATGAGATTATGATGCCTCCCGGGTGGAATCCAAAGGGCTGGTTGACGTTATTGCAATTCATTAATTGCGAAGTATTGCAAAAGTCGTTGATCGTCATCCATGTATTGTAATTGCCCCATCGGAATCGATTGTTTCTGCTCCGGTCTTCTTCACCGCTATAAGAAACTCCGTCATGGACTCCGTACATAAACGGCTTGGCTACTGATTCGAAATACATCCAAGTGTTCGATAAGCCGTCCGTCACATGACCCGGTCGGATGCGTCTGCGGTCGGTTTTGATAGGATCGTTTCCATTCAAAAAATCACGTTGCAACATTCCATCCCAGGCCGGATCAGAATCGGGTGTACCATTCTTACCATCCAACAAGCCAGCATCAATGAGTGGGTCCAACGAGTCGGACCCCACGATATCAACGCGGATCGCTGCATGATAATCTGTAGCATGCCTTTCTTCTTGCACGACACCCGATGAAGGGCAGATCAGAATACCCCCTAAATCCTGCTTGGTATGGGCTTCGTTGTTGGACCTATTATTTTCATTCCAATCCCAATCTAAATCGATACTCTGGAATGCATTGCCCTGCTCAAAGTGCGGTAGCAGCATGGTCAATCCATTGTGACGAGACAACTCAGGCTTGATGCCACTATTGGTAGCCGGAGTTCCCAAACGGGCTTGAGAAGCAGGTGCAAAAAAACCACCTGCTGATTCGAAATTTAGGGCAGCCAAGGTAAGGTTTTTGAGATTGTTCTGGCATTGGGCCCGCCGTGACGCTTCGCGAGCCGCTTGCACTGCCGGCAACAACAGGGCTACCAGGATGCCGATGATGGCAATCACTACCAATAGCTCTACCAATGTAAAAGCCGTTTTTTGGTAATCCAAGCGTCTCACAGATTTCCCTCGACAAAGTGCAGGTACCGTCCCCTCGCCGACCTGACTGCCCTCACCATCCTACCCATGACGATAGGTATCAGCCAGAACCCATTGCTTTTATTGCAGGATTGCCAGGATAAACCGAGAGATTCAACGGCAAACTTCGAGATGAGCTGATCGATCGGGAACTGTTCGATACGATACTTGACGCCAAGGTACTCAGCGAGCGATGGAGAAGGCATTGCAACACAGTTCGTCCACACAGCCAGGGTATCGTCCACCAGCACCAGAATCGAACCAGCCGAAGAGGAATATTTTCTGCTGGAGACGTGCATGGTGACATCAAGCTTATCACCGTTGCCTGGGCAGAGGGTATTCAGGCAACCATCTACGCCTTCAAAGAAATTACCAGTCCCTATTGGCTCAATGAAAAAAGACTCCGAGACCAGAAAATTGCCATGATCGGCGAAAAAACCAGCCAGGCCGCACGTAAAAATCCCAGCCGATGAATAAAGTGCTGGAGCGCACTGCAGATGGCATGTAGCCATCATGCACTGCTGATGTTTGCCAGGAAGCAGCGCAGATCAAAGTCACCACTTTCATGATTACCCTCTTGGTATCCCTACAAGTAGAAAGTATCATTTTTCAACTTAAGGCCTATTCAAGAACCCTGCAGGGAACGCCCTCTGTGGCGTTCCGAGCTTGACGTTAAACCCGGAATAGCACGAAAGCACCTTTAATCGATAGGCTCTTAACGTACCAGATCATTTAAGGTTTCTATCCTCTGGAGCTAACTTATGTCCAATACTCAATCTGTCAGTGGAAAACGCGTCCTCGTTACAGGAGCCGGAACCGGTGTGGGAACGGGGGTCGCCTTGGAATTTGCCAAGGCAGGCGCTTCAGTAGCTCTCCATTATTCGAGGAGTGACGAGGGGGCGAAGCAGGCTGTTGCCGAAATACGCGATGCGGGTGGTATCGCTGAAATGTTTCAAGCCGACTTCAGCACGCTTGAACAAGTGCGCCGATTGGGACTAGAAGCGGTCGAGTTTCTTGGTGGACTCGATGTGCTGGTCAACAATGCTGGTATTACTACCAATGTGCCCTTTGAAGACGTGACCGAGGAGCAATACGACCTACTCTACAACGTCAACATCAAAGCCCAGTTCTTTCTTACACAGACCGTACTTCCTGAACTCGAAAAATCACCTGGCGCTGCTGTGATTAATCTGACGTCGGTCCATGCATTTGCAGGGATGACGGAACACTCGATCTATGCAGGTACCAAGGGGGCGATTGTTGCCTTTACGCGAGAACTCTCTCTCGAGTTGATTCAAAAAGGGGTTCGCGTCAACGCTATCGCACCCGGTTGGGTAGATGTTCCCAATCAGCACACTGTGATGGGTGAAGATTTCGACTGGGAAGACGCCCAAAAAACTGTGCCAGTCGGGTTTATTGGCCAGCCATCGGACATAGGGCAATTGGCAATCTTCCTGGCGTCTGATCAATCGCGATACATTTTAGGTCAAACGATCATCGCAGATGGAGGCCAATTAGCGATCATGCCCAATACGGGCGATTTTCGCGAGCGACGGGATTATCAGTTCGGACAAGGGTATGTGCCTGGACTGAAATGACGGTTCGTTAAGCAAACTTTTTTGTAGCCGGATCCGCCAGGATTCGGGGGAGCAACTGAGCACGGTTGCCAGTGGCAAGCGGGCGCAGGGCGGTAGCAATAGGGATGGAATACGCGCGGGTATCTCGTGTAGCCGGATCCGGTAGGATTCGGGGGTGTAAAGCAACGCCAAGCCAACTGATAGGTTCCCGAAGTCGGGCGACATCGGCTACGATGGGAAAAGTGACGGCGCGTTTAACCAACAACAACCGTTTGTGGCTCGCAAAACTCGAGCAGACCTTCCAGGCCCCCTTCGCGGCCATACCCTGACTTTTTCATGCCGCCAAATGGCGCCTCGGGTGCCGGGCCCGAACCCGTATTGATCCCCACATGGCCAAAAGTAAGTGCAGCCGCGCATTTTTGAGCCCGTGCCGCGTCCTGCGTAAAGACATAGGCAGCCAGGCCGTACTCGGTGTCGTTCGCAGACTGGAGTACATCGGTTGTGTCTTCGAACTGGCTGACGGCCAGGACAGGACCAAAAGTCTCCTCACGACACACCAACATCTCGGGCTTGATTCCCACCAGCAACGTCGGCGGATAGAAGCATCCCCAATTGTGTTCCGGTGGAGAGGGGTCGCCTCCCACCAATCGTTTGCCACCCTGCGAAATCGCATCAGCCACGTGCTGAGCAACCTTATCGAACCCGGCTTTATTAATCAGTGGGCCAATATTCGTATCGGGATCCATGCCGTCCCCTACCGTAAGATCACCCACTCGCTGGGCAAGCCGATCCACAAAGGAATCGATGATCTTTGCATGGGCATACACTCGATTTGTGCAGACACACGTCTGTCCACCACCGCGAAATTTATTCGCAATCAAAGCATCCGCGGCCACGTCCAAATCGGCATCTTCAAAAACGAGAAAGGGGGCATTGCCACCCAGTTCCAAAGCCAATCGCTTCACGTGGGGGGCCGTAGAAGCAGCCAATAGTTTGCCGACTTCTGTTGAACCCGTAAAGCTTATCAGACGCACCGCATCGTGTTGGCACAAAGTGCCTGAGATGGGGCCGGCTGAACCCATCACAAGATTCAGTATCCCTGCAGGAACTCCTGCCTGGTTGACAATCTCCATGAAAGCGATGGCACTCAAGGGTGTCAGACTGGCAGGCTTGGCAACGATACCACAGCCTGCTGCAATCGCAGGTGCCAGTTTCTTTGCCATCATACCCTGCGGAAAATTCCAAGGAGTAATCGATCCCACGACCCCTGCAGGGCGAAAATGAATCTCCCACGACGCGCCGCGAATTTTATCCGGCAATTTGTGGTGCTGCAATTGGTCCAATTGCTGACTATAAAAACTGAAGAAACCGGCAGCGTACTCGACCTCAACGATGGCTTCGCCAAGAGGCTTGCCATGTTCGAGCGTGACAATGCGCCCCAATTCCTCTTTATTTTCCAGCATGAGCTGGCTGATCCCACAGAGCCATTCTTGGCGACTGCTTGCACTCGGCAACACTTGCATCGCACTCTGAGCAGCTTCGATCGCCTCTGCCGTTTCAGCCGCGCCCATATTCGGTACATCGGCCAGATGATCGCCGTTGGACGGATTGTAGACGGGGAATGTCTCTTGCGATCTCGCTTGTGTCCATTTTCCGTTAATTGACCCTAAGTGCTCGGGAAGTAAATCTGATTCGATCATGACATTCCTAAAATTTTTGGAGAGAAGAGCAAAACACTCTTTGCAAATGGCCTCACCTAGCCCCTCTTCTTGAAAAGGCACTAGGATATCCGAGTTTGGAGTAGACATCCACTGTCCCAAAGTCCAAATACTGACGCAGCCTATGTCTCTAGTCTAGGGGGTGCTGCCAATATTTTTTACCCAGGTTCTCGATTCTAAGCCGACAAAATCAGCCTGCCCAACATAAATTCCCAAGCCACCCTTTAACGCTTGTCCTTACCCATAAAATAGGTATGTCATCCTGAGGGAGCGCAGCGATGTAGGCCGGATCAAGGAGCGAAGCGACGCCGCTCCGGCAGCGGAATGAATGGAAAGTAGTTACTACTGATGCTGCCGGAATGGCGCTGCGCTTGGTCCGGCCTACTGCCTTTAAAATGTCACCCCAGCCTCATTGAGGTTTTCATTTTTGCTTGCGGAGCTTGGCTATCAGCAAAGACACGATCAAAGCGATAGTCAACGCCCCAATGGCCTGATAACGACTATCATGATCGTAGTATCCCTTGATCCCCAACCCAATAAAAACAGCACCTGCAAACCAATTCAAGCAAACAAGCCAACCGGGCATCCTCAAACTCTTGGGTAAAGCCTGGCGATCGAATCTGGATACGAGCAGGCAGAGGATGCCACAACCCAAGATACCCGTGAAAAGATTTACGGGGGTCAGGAATTTGTCGAGCAGAATCCGTCCTCCACTGCCCTCACTACCACTCCACTTGTGGAAGAAATTGTAAACCAACAGGCTGCTGGCACCTATTGCGCAACACGCAACTGTCATCAACCGTATGCGACGCTCGTTTCGCTGCGTAAACTTTGGCGCCAGGCTGCGACCAGCCTCATTGCTGATTGTGCAAGCAACTTCAATGGTTCCGTAGAGAGTTCCAAACATGGTAAGCAAGGCAGCGATCAAGTAGATCGGCAGGAGCCAAGGGTGCAGTGCTGTGACAAATTCGGCTTGTAGATTGAGAAAATTATCGCCGTCGGGAATTTTGTGCTGTGGCCCCAAAACGAGCGCCCCCGATGCCACGAAGACCGCGCTGAAGGCAACGATCAACAAGAAGCTAGCTGACAAATCGATCAGTGGAGCCGTCACCCAACTGCGAACCGGATGCGCTGGATCCTCGGCTATCCGATTTAATTCATGACGTTCTACCACACCAGCAGAGGAATTTCCCCATTGTTTCTGGCGCAGGAAAGACGTGTAGGCCAGGTAGTCATAACTGGCTCCGCCAATGACTCCGACGTAGCGAGTTGTTTCAACCCAGACATTGTATTTTGCAATATTCGGGTATGCCTCGGGAAGCCAATCAGGATACTCGTACGGCTGGGGAATAATGGCCCCAAACAGCATTTCCAGCCAGGGAGGATTGTATAGAACCAATGTCACTCCGGCACAGAGGACCATCAGAAAGACAATGACGACCTGAACTCTCTCAAAGATCGAGTACCCACCAGTAACAGCCAGGATGAGAGCACTACCCAAAACAGCCATTCCCCACAGATAATCAATGGCTCCATGAAAAACTTCCCTCGTGCCTGTGATCCATGACACCAGGTTGCCAACCACACTGCTGTGAAAACCGACCCAGATTGGATAAGAGGGAATGGCCAGCAGAAAAAAAAGAATCACCAACCATCCCTGAGGACCGGGTAGATCCATCATACGGCGGTAGGGATGGGCACCGCTAAGGACCATATGGCGGGCGGTAGCAAATACCAAACCCCATTTCAAAAGCGATACAAACAAAAACAGAAACAAGATCCGGTAACCAAACAAAGCACCACCACGCGTGGAAAAGATCAGCTCACCCGTGCCAATCGTGAGCGAAGCTATTACCGCACCTGGTCCAAACAAAGCGAGCCAAGCCATAGGACTCTTGACCACCAGAGCAGGAGGGGCCACATACTCACGCTGAGGCGTTTGATCAGTCACGGAGATATTCCACTTGGGATAGGTAGAGAAGTCATCCAGCCGAACCCTAGAACCAATTCAGAACACGTTTGTCGTTGGCAAAAAAATAACAAGGCTGTGAGCCCAGCAAGTTCTATTAACTCTCGATGCTTCTGCCAACATCTCTGCTGAGAAAAATGGTTTTTTATACTCTATTTAAACAGCTACCAAGCTGCCTGGTAAATCGCTAGAGCATCGGCTTCGGATACTTCACGAAGGCGATGTTTCGGAAGTGTGTTCCATACGCTCGCTGTGCGACCCAATGTGGATTTTCAAACACTTTGCGGCACAATCCGAATCTCCATCTCGTAGAGCATCGATGATCTGCTGATGCTCTGCAACACCATCGTTCCAGTCGGCCCGCGGGAAGTCCTCGCGAAAATGCTGAAAGAATATCTGAAGCAATTCGTTAAAAGCTGCCAACGCGTTCAGACCGGTCGAAGACACCAAAGAACAATGGAATTTCATATCGCGTTGAATCCAATCTTCCATACTCTTCGTGCTTCTCAGCTGTTCGTTGATCTCATTGAGTTGCTCATAAATGTTGGGATCCTCAGCCATTCGTCTAGCGAGTTGCTCCAAACCACCCGTCTCAATCACTGAACGGGTACTGATTAATTCGTCCATTGGGTAGTCGCTTACTGCAAAGTGAAATCCCAAATACTGGGAAATTCTCTTCATGCTGATTTTGCCCACGGATAGCCCACGACGAGGAGCAGCATCTACGATTCCCAGGAAACTCAACGCGTTGGTAGCGGCACGAATACTCACCCGGCTGACACCATAGAGTTCCTCCAGCTCCCCCTCTGTAGGCAACCGATCCCCTGGTTTTAGCCTGTTTTCGATGATGTAATCCCGCAAACTGGCTGCGACCATTTCGCCCTTGCTCATCTTATTATTCAATTTGGTAGTCGCCTGAGCTATTAAAAGAAGAGCTCCAAAAAAGGACTCGTTTAGAGGACCAATGATAAAACCATAGAACTCTGCTGGAAGGTCTTTGTTTCCTTACGACCTGTAATTATAATATAATATTTCAATTAGTCCAGATGGGAATTGTCGGAGCCCCCTCGTAAAGCTCCAACCACTACAAAAAAAGAAATTCTCCGATGAGACCTGTGGCTACCACTGCTTGCTACCTAAATACGCCAATATTACTAACGAAGAAGTAGTACCTGAACTGGAAAGTGCTCGCTAATGTCGCACGTTGCTGCCATTCAACTGGAGAATAGCATCCTGCTGGACCTCTATCGCACCATGCAATTGGTGCGCAAGTGTGAATTGCAGCTTGCCAAATCGAGCCAGCAAGGATTGGTGCACGGTGCGTGCCACACGTACGTCGGACAGGAAGCGGTGGCGGCTGGTGTCTGTGCCCATTTACGAGAAGACGACACTGTCTTTAGTACACACCGGGGTCACGGCCATGCCCTGGCCAAAGGCATGTTGCCCGAACAACTCATTGCCGAACTCTATGGCCGCCAGTCGGGTTGCTCTGCGGGTCGCGGTGGCAGCATGCACCTGTTTGCACCGGAAATCGGCATGATGGGGACCAGCGGCATCGTCGGGCCCTGTATGCTCCAGGCAGCCGGTGCGGGGTATAGCTTCAAACTGATGGAAACGGATCAAGTTGGCGTCGCCTTTTTTGGAGATGGTGCTGTCAACAACGGGGCCTTTCATGAAGCACTCAACATGGCAAGTATCTGGAAACTTCCCGTCCTGTTTATCTGTGAAAATAACGGGTATGCCACCGAAGTTCCCTTCCAATATGCCAGTGGCAGCCCGAGTGTCGCCGCGCGCAGTGAATCCTATGGACTTCACGGCGTCGAAGTAGACGGCAACGATGTAACAGCCGTCTATGCGGCAGCAGAGCAAGCGGTGAAGCGTGCACGGCGAGGCGAGGGCGCGACCCTAATAGAGTGCATTACTTATCGCGTACGTTCTCATGCCGAAGGGATGATCGACTATACCTACCGGACCAAGGAAGAAGTCCAATCCTGGAAGAAGCGGTGCCCTTTACTAAGACTGCGACATTTGTTGCTCGACCAGTCGGCCAACACCGAACCGATCGAGAGTGCCGATTTGGATGCCATAGATCAGGAGATAAAAGAGGCAGTCCAGGCAGCCCATCAGGTCGCCGTAGCGGCTGATTATCCAGATCCAGAGACTGCGTTAGAACAAATCTATTCGCCAGCAGTTTCGCGTAATCCTGCGCTGGGTCAAGATGCGCTGGGCCAGCAGGAAACTCTTGTTTCAGCGTCAACAGTTCCTGCGGGAACACGTGAGATCTCATTTTCCGATGCGACTTTGGAAGCGCTCTCCGATGCCATGAAAAACGATCCCACGTACTTTGTGCTGGGGGAAGGTATTGGTGAACGAGGAGGAAATTTCAACTCCACAACGGGGCTTTATGATCAATATGGCCCACTACGCTTGTGCGATACGCCCATTTGTGAACGAGGGTTTGTGGGACTCAGCGGCGGAGCAGCCATGACCGGCACCCGTCCGGTCGTCGACTTCATGTTTGCGGACTTTATCCTTGACTCTGTTGGTGAAATCCTCAATCAGATTGCTAAAATACAGTACATGTCCAATGGACGTCTCAGCATGCCGATTGTGATGCGCGGGTGCATCGGCATCGGACACTCAGCAGCCACACACCATTCGGGCAGTTACTATTCGATGTATGCCCATTTTCCAGGGTTGCGCGTGGTAGTCCCTTCCTCACCTTACGATGCCAAAGGACTGTTTGCCGAGGCTCTGGCATCGAACGATCCTGTCATTTTTCTCGAACACCGAGAATTGTTCAACGTCAAAGGCTGCGTGCCTGAAACGTCCTACCGCCTCCCCTTTGGTCAGGCTGCTGTGGTACAATCGGGGTCGGATGTGACGGTGGTGGCTGTGGCAGAAATGGTCCACAAGTCGCTGTCTGCCATCAAGCAATTGGAGCAGCAAGGCATCTCCGTGGAGTTGATCGATCCCAGAACCGTAGCGCCCCTCGATTGTGAAACGATCCTGCAATCCGTCGCTAAGACGGGAAGATTATTAATTGCTGACGAAACATTCTCTCCCTTAGGACTGGGAGCCGAGATTTCTGCCCAGATTGGGCAGCAAGGATTCAACTATCTGGATGCCCCCATCCACAGGTTGAATGGCGCACACACCCCAACGCCTTATAGTCCGTCGCTTGAAAAGGTGGTCGTACCGCAAGTAGAAGACATTGTTCAGGCTGTCTTGGACCTTCTTGAGGAGTAACTCACGTGGCGATTGAGATTATTGTACCACGACTTGGCTGGTCCATGGACGAAGGCATTTTCAGCCAATGGCTCGTACAGGATGGCGATATGGTCCACGAGGGCGACGCCCTGTTCGAGCTGGAAAGCGACAAAGCCACCCAAGAGGTAGAGTCGTTTGATAGCGGGTATCTGCGTATACCTGCCGACGCACCCAATCCTGGTGATACGGTCAAGGTCGGGCAGTGCCTCGGATTCTTGTGCAGTAGTGACGAGACAGCTCCCGCCTTATGTACCAGTTCCGCAGGATCGCCAACGGATACCCCATCAGCGAATCTTTCCGACAAAGAGGAGCTTGATTCGGCCAGTACCAACAAAGTGCAGGGGGATAGTCCCCCTGAGATTGGTTCGGATACAACACCGGCAACTCCCAGCGCACGGCGATTGGCGCGAAAGTTAGATGTGGACCTTCAGCAACTTGATGACTCTGAGAAGAAAGAGCGTATTACGGAACAAGAGGTACGAACCGCAGCCAGAAAACGCGGTGCAGCCAACCTGCAGGGAGACACGAATTCCAGAGAGAACGGCACGGGCCAGCCAGCATCAGCGCGCCCTGCCGTGAGTCCGCGTGCCGCTGCGACTGCGGTTCAGCATGGTATCAGTCTGGCAGAAATTACCGGGTCTGGCCGTGGCGGCAGAATACGGGAACGCGACGTGCTGGCAGCCATCCAACAACCCAGTCGCACTGCGTCCCCGCAGGCCCAGCAAATGCCACCAATGGCACAGCCTCCGGATCTCCGCAATCCGGATCCTGCGGAGAGTCCTTCTACAGCAACTGCCAAACGGGTTCCCAGCACAACAATCCGGAATACGATTTCGGAACGGATGCTGGAGGCCACACAGCAGACGGCGCAGGTTACGCTGATGGTAAAGACCGATGCCTCGCAAGTACTGAGTCTACGCAATCAGTGTAAAGCGGCATCTGAGTGTGGTAACCTACAAACGCCCAGCATGACCGGCATCTTTGTTAAGTTGGTTGCATCAGCACTTCAGCAGCATCCTGAAATACAGCAACAGTGGGCGGACGGTAGTTTGTTGGTTCCTGATAGTATTCACGTTGCTGTTGCTGTGGATACCAAACGCGGACTCATGGCTCCCGTATTGCGCGATGTGCCAGCATTGTCTCTGGGAGATGTGACCAAGTTTCTGGCGGCGGCGGCCGATAGAGCTCGTTCTGGACAGCTTGCCCAGGAAGAACTTATGGGTGGCACGTTCACAGTGAGTAATCTGGGAGCTTATGCCGTCGATGGCTTCACACCTATCCTCAACATGCCACAAAGTGCTATTCTGGGAATAGGACGAATCCGTCCCGAACCGATCGTCCAAGAAAGCGAGATCGTCATTCGTGATCAGGTAAGTTTAAGCCTGACCTTCGACCATCGCGTCTACGACGGCGCAATAGCAGCAGCATTTCTACAGACGCTGTGCGATAGACTCCTGGAACCCGGTCCCTGGATGTTGCAGTGACCAGACTCCGCATCGTCGCATTCGGTGTACAAGTTGTACGGAACCGACGATTCCAACGAATACAAACCCGCCTATGCACGGAACAGCTTGCTCGCTCGTCGACTACTTGAGCGCGATGCACGGCATGTCAATCGGTATTGTGCCGCACGCGATCCGGGATCCACATCGAGTTGAACTGTGATGCGTTTGCAACACTCAGAAGGAATATAAACGTAACTGCCCTATCAATCGACAAGCCCACAGCTGCGCTATTGACTGACCTGAAGCAACGCGGATTGCTCGATGGTACACTTGAGTTGTGGAGGCCGATGTCCACGGCAATGTGGTTCGTGATATCCTGGTTTAAAGGTCGCCTGGAACCTTTTTACGCTCTCCGCTACGTTTGATATTCCATCCCAAAAGTGCACTCAATAGCAATACGAGGGTAGTCGGCTCAGGCACCACGGCGGCTCCTGCCCCAACCAGAACTCCACTGCCAAACTGTTGCTGCCAGACCAAGTAGTCCAACCCGCTGGACAGTCCATCTCCGTTGGCATCGGAACCGGGCCCTCCAAAGTCACCTGCCCATTGGAGCAAATCAGTACCGTCCACATCGCCATCCTGGTCAAAATCAGCAGTAAAAGAATTCACGACGCTCAGATGTGTGGTGGTTCCCTGCAGGCTGAGTTGCCAGGCTAGACCTGACGCCAGGGATGGTAATGCCAGCCCGTCAAAAAACCCACTTGTGCCAAGTTGAGCGTCCAGAAATCCAAATGTGTCGCCCAGTTGCGGTTGAAAAACACCCGCACCCAGATCAACGAGTTCGACGGTTAGTGTGCCATCCAACACTGCTTGACCATCCACATCCAGCGTGTCAAATTCTCCCGCCAACACCCCGCCCAGCTCTAGGATCCAGTTCGTACTGTCTGCCAGGGTAAGATTGCCATCCAGAAACAGACTACCAACCGTTGCATCTCCTGGTTCGATCGTTCCTGGCATCGTAAGATTGCCCTCCACGGTTCCATTGCCGGTCAGACCCGATGTGGCTGACCAGGTCGGGTTGCTCGTTGTTTGAAGCAAGGCTCCACTAGCGACGCGCACGGAGGAATGGATACTGCTGCCACTACCCGTCACCTGGAGAGATCCACCTTGAATATCCAGGGGGCCATTCAGGCTTACAGCACCGGACATTATTGCGGGTCCTGAAGAAGTTTTTGCCAGACCAGCAACTCCTAACTGCAGGCTACCGCTCAGCTCCAAGGTACTCCCCGAGGCAACGTCAAGTGTTGCCAAACCGTCGACAGCATTCAGGGTACCCGACATCGCGAGACTGCTTCCACCGCTCACGCCGACCATCGCTCCGCCAGTCGCCATGGCCCAATCGCCTTGGAAGGTCGCATTGGTGCTGTCCGTTATTTGCAAAGCCCCATTGCCGTCACCATTGCCAGCCAACACAAAACTTTCGCTTAGCACTAGCGTAGCAGGTCCAAATGCATCGTTCCTGGCAACAACATAACCACCCGCTTCCACAATGGTATTGCCAACGTTTGATCCAAATGCAGTGTTGTCGGTGGGTTGGATGGCGCCACCTGCTTCGACTATTGCTTGCCCAGTAAAACTATTATTGGCTAAGAGGGCAAGTTCTGCCTCTGCAATCACATCACCCGTTCCACTGATATTGGTAACGGACTCAAAATCAACCACACGAATCTCGCCATGATTGAGAAGAATTACCGGGTTATTAGGAAACACATCAGCATTGCTCGTGGCCGTACCAACTTGCATGGTACCGCCAGGATCGATCACAAAACTGCTGCCGTTCACACCCGCAGGTGAAGAATCCATCACTAACGTTGCTCCACCGGCAACTGTGATCGTACTCACCATAGCCGATGTGTCGCCTGACAAAATCAATGTGCCAGCATTGACTTGGGTCGCCCCCGCATAGCTATTGCCGGATGTCGCTAGTTCGAGAGTACCCGTTCCATTTTTAGTCAGGCTGCCACCGGTCAGAGCGCCTGTCCCTTGCAAGGTATAATCAGCAGCGGCATCGATGATTGTCGCTTCAGGACTCAAACTGCCAGCCAGACTGACCACCTTTTCCTGCCCCGAATCATCAAACGTAACCGTATCCAAATTCGCAAAAACGTCCGGTCCCGAACCATTATCAAAATTGGCTGTGCCCTGGAGATTCCAGACACTACTCGTTTGGCCAGTCCAGATAAGATTTTCAGGAACCCCGACCGCTACACGCAATTCATAAAGCTGGATATTGTTATGCGCTCCACTAACCCTGGCAAAGTAAGTGCCTGCATTTAGCGACATGACTAGTGTTTCGATCCCTCCCAGCCCTGTCGTATTGGATGTCCCCAGGACCGAGACCCCATTGGTATCGTAGAGACTCAATGTTAGGTCACTGAGTTCACGCACATCCAGCGTTGCTACAGCCCCATCTTGTGGCCCCACCTCATAGGCAATTCCTTGAGGTCGCAATTGAATCGCAATATCTTCGGCACTGTTTAAGGTGAAGCTGAAAAAGTCAACATCGGAGTTGTCATCGATACTGATAAAGTCTGTCTGGCTATCTAAAATCAATGCCGAATCGCCATGCTGGCCAATGGTAGCCGTCTGTGTAGAACTTACTACTCCCAAAGAAGTGGCCGTCGCCACCTGATCATTGTCGCCGTTCTTTTCGTAAACGTCTCCATACAGTCGCTGCATGCCAAGCAAATCATCCAATTGGGGTCCGTCAAAATCCGTAGAAATCTGAGGCTCCAACAAAAAACCAGGACTCGCCAAATCAACATGGCCGAGGCCCACACCATGCAGAGTTTCGTGCATGATAGTATTCCGAAAAGCACGATAATTATTTGATTCATTGGTGTAAAAAGTGATGTTGTCCGTATCAATAACCAGATCTCCATGATCGGGAAAGTAATTGTATGCCAAGGTATTCGAGCCCGCTTGCCCATCTATTGAATGTCCGCCAATACGTAAATCTGGCCGTACACCAAGCAAGCCTCTTGGTGTCGTTGTATTGTCAATTGGATCACTTGTGTTGTTAGGTTCGTGGACATAAGTTAATCCAGAGAGTTCTGCCAGGCGCCCAAAGGCATCGTCAAAGATGGACATCCAATTGCCAGCACTAAACTCCGTATCTAAGAAGTTGACCAAATCACTCCCGGAAGCCCCCTCGCTCCCCGAGATGATCGTACCGTCGTCAACCAATCCCCAGGTCAATGTGATGGGGGTTCCCCAAGAGCCCGTAGAACCATTGGTTGCCGTAAGAGCCCATCGGTCGTCTGGCTCAAAAGCGTAGAGATCGACAGCAAAACCAGAGAGAATGGTTGCTGCAATAACAGTAGAAAGATGCAGATATTTAACCCACTGCCACATGCGAGCTGCCCTTCAAGAACCGTACCTCAAGAAACAAACAATCAATTTGGAAACCAAAATCGAATGAATGAATCTGAAACAGGTTCACTTGTTCCGTAGAAGCAGCAAAGCTGCATGAGAGCCCGGATACTTCATCCAATCGCCGCAGGACGTTCTCTGTTCTTCCCGGCAAGGCTGCCAGAGCAGATTAGGAAGGAATCCATGGGCCAACACCCAGTATGAGCAAAACCTGGCATACTGGCAAACAGAAGTTTCCTGTGGAGAACACGAAAAAAGAGGAGTTTTAAGCATTATTACGGCATAAATCCCATGCTTCATGAATCCATGGGATGAGCAATCTGCTATCAACCCTACAGAAGCCGTCAACACGAAGGAGCGATTGATTTCGATATCTGCATCGCTGTGAGTTACACTCCCAGAGGGTGGAATATCATTCTAGCGAATCGTTTTTTACAGTACAAAGCATTGCGTATGCCTGAGACCCTATGTATTTACTTGCATGTTTGTGAATTCCAAGTGATAATTCTGCGCAAACGTACCCTTTGTTTCGCTTTTGAGGCACTCAATGCAACATTGTTACACAAACAAGCATGGCGTTACCGCCAAGTGGATGAGCCGGGGAGCCACACTCTGTGAACTCCATGTACCAGATCGCCATGGCAATTTAGAAGATATTGTACTCGGCTTTGACGACGCGGATGGTTACGAATCGGAAGCCAATCAGCATTTTGGCTGCACCACTGGTCGATACGCCAATCGAATCTGTCAGGGCAAATTCACCCTTGATGGCAAGGATTACCAACTGGCCATTAATAATGGTCCCAATCATTTACATGGTGGCCCCCAACGCGGACTTGACAAAGTCGACTGGCAGGCCAAACCGTTCGACCAGGGGATATGCTACTCCTACACCAGCCCCAATGGCGAAGAAGGTTTTCCCGGCAGCCTGTCCTTGATGGTCACCTACACACTCACCGATGAAAATGCGTTAGATATCGCTTACGAAGCAACTACCGATCAACCAACCATTATTAATCTTACCAACCATAGCTATTTCAACCTTCTGGGGCATGGCAAGGGAAGTATTCTGGACCATGAACTCTGGCTGGATGCGGATTCTTATACGCCTGTAGACGACACGAGCATCCCTCTGGGCGAAATTGCCACGGTGGACAATACCCCATTTGACTTTCGCAAGCAGAAACGAATCGGCCAGGATTTTGCCGACCTGGCCATGACTTCCGCCCTGGGCTACGATCATAATTTTGTACTCAAGGGTACCGTGGGCAAGTCTCGTCATGTAGCCACCGTTATGGAACCTGTTTCGGGGCGCGTCATGAACGTGTGGACAGATCAGCCTGGCGTACAATTCTATACGGCCAATCACCTGGCTGGCCAAGCCGGAAAAAACGGCAGAAATTATGCCCCACTATCGGCCATCTGCTTGGAAACACAACATTTTCCGGATTCACCTAATCAGCCGCAATTCCCCTCCACGGTACTCCGCCCTGGAGAAACTTACCGCCACACATGCAGCTACGCCTTCGATGTGCAAAGCGTATAGCCAGAACCCTTTTGGGGAACTCGGTTCCTGGCATCCGCAGTGTTTCTTACAAAGGGGGCCTTCCCTGGCCACGTTATGCTTCGACTTCCGGCACCGCGGCGTAGCCGTGGTCGCCTCTGGTTGCAAGCCTCACATGCCTTGCCAGAAAAGCACTTAGAACAACTCGCCGACCAAAGCTGCGCTGCAGGGCCCGAACGCATGAAATATCCGGACTAGAGAAACCTACCTTTATACGTAGCGAAAGCCGCCAAGGCTTTCGGCAGCGCTGCATCCAACGGTGTCCACCGAAATTCTTCGCGAATTTCGCTACGGTCGGAATGTATTTTTGAAAGTTGCTTTAGTAACTGTGGCTCATGGTATGATCGTAGCGGCAAGAAAGCCCCTTTTCTGCCAGCACATCGCCGTATACGAGCTTCTATTCTTCAAATCTTAAATCCAGGATTTCAAACCGATTCGTTCCTGCTGGAACTTCGATCTCGGCTTTTTCACCTATTTTTTTCCCCAGAAGCCCCTGGCCTAGAGGACTGGTGACGAGAATCTTACCTGCGTCGTAATCCTCTTCACCAGCTCCCACGAGCGTAAACTCCTCAGTATCCCCAAAGTCTAGATCCTTGACTTTGACGGTAACGCCAAACACAACTTGATCCTTCGGAAGTGTGGCTACATCAACAATCTCGGCCCGCGCGAGTTTGTCTCTTAACAGGTTTATCTTGGCTTGCAACATGCCTTGGCTCTCACGCGCACCATGGTACTCGGCATTTTCGCTCAGATCACCTTCCGCACGCGCTGCAGCAATACGCTTCTCAATTTTTGGCATCTGCTCATTTTCCAGGTCATTCAATTCGACTTTGAGCTTGTCGTAACCAGTGCGAGTCATTGGGACACGTTCGGACATCATAGCCTCACCTAAATCTATCAATTCAGAAACATTTAAGGGAAATACACATCACCCAAAAAACGTTTCGTTTATCTTGTTTTACAATTGCCCAAAACCAATTAAAAGGGGCCTTCCATACGGAAGACCCAGTCGACATCAGTATCAATTGTCTCGGCGGGACGTCTCTGTGTAAAGATCGAGTCAGGCTCCTTTTTAGCTGTAAATCCCGACAATCTTGAAAACCTGGATCGTCTCCGGCCCGTCCTGGAAGCTTCGTTTCTCCCCGCTACTCTCCAGCCATATAAAGTAGGCAACCACAGGACTTGCAGAAAACGGGCTTCGAAAGCAGCAGTTCGTTTTGCATATTCAATGTCATTTGAAAACCGCACCCCTGACAGACCCCCTCTTCTGCCTCTGCCATTCCCTCAGCCCCTTTGGCCTGGATCACTCGCTGGTAATCAATTTTAAAATCTGCAGGTAATTCTTGCTCGGCTTCTATAAGTTCAGCTTCCAGTCGCGTGATGTCTCCTTCAACAACCGTCGCTTCTGCGATGACGGTCTCCTGGCAACTTTTGAGTTCTAGCTCGGCAGCGCCAAGTATGGATTCCTCTTCTTCGACACGGATATCCAGCTGGTCAACTTTTTCTAAAGCTTCAAGTATCTCATCAGCCAATACACTTCCAGCCATTTCTGATGCTGCAATCTGCTCCAATAACGTTTGATATTCTTTATTACTACTGCAACCATTGAGCTTTGCCTTCAGATCCAGAATCTTATTCTCACCTGTCTTCAAATCCAGCTGCTTCTGATCGACAGCTTTCTTTGTTTGTTTGACCATTTCTTGCGCATTGGCCAGTGAATCCTGTTGCTTTGAAACATTAACCTGGTGGGCCTGCACACGGCGAGGACCGCGAGCCAGACGTTCGCGAAGGTCACTAAGCTGAGAGTGGATACGATGCAACTCACGGAGCACCCCGGTAGAAACCGCCATTGACTGTCCTTTTTTTACAGGCCTTATCGCTGAAAGCCATTGGTTCGTTAGATTGATCAAGCTAGAGTGGGAAGCACAACCTCGCCCCCCCCACTTCTCTCCACCACGCCTATACATACTATTGTAGCGACGATTTCATTTTCGATAAGGCATAGAAAAAGGCCCCCGCCAAAAGACGAGGACCTTTTCTCTAGAACGTCTCGGTTCACTCGCTAGGCAGCTGCGAGTATCTCCTCTGAGGGAATATCGGCCCAAACCTCTTCTTCGTTGGGAATCGGGCTATCCACTACATACTCTGACAACTCGGAGCTACGAACAGGATGCTGCAGTTTGGCGACTGCTTTGGCCTCTATCTGACGCACACGTTCGCGGGTGACTTTAAATATCCTTCCTACCTCTTCCAGGGTGTAGCAGTATCCATCCGCCAACCCGTACCTTAAACGTACAATTTCTCGCTCCCGATACGTCAGGGTCTTAAGAAGTTCATCGATTTTTTCACGCAACAGACCGTTGTTCGCTAGATCCAACGGGTTGTCAGCATGCGAGTCTTCTACAAATTCGCCAAAGCTACAATCCTCACTCTCCCCAATGGGGCGATCCAGGCTCACCGGAGTACGGCCAATATCAAGCACATGCAGGCTTTCATCCAGATCGACACCCGCCGCATCGGCCGTTTCTTCGTGAGTTGGCAATCGTCCCAACTCGTGTTGAAGCCGCTTGGCCGTTTGCTGCAATTTGCTGAGCACATCGATCATATGTACAGGAATACGAATCGTTCTCGCCTGATCTGCTACAGCACGTGTTATTGCCTGACGAATCCACCATGTGGCGTAGGTTGAAAATTTGAAACCACGTCGGTATTCGTACTTGTCTACAGCACGCATCAAGCCCGTGTTGCCCTCTTGAATCAAATCCAGGAAGCTCATACCGCGATTACGATACTTTTTAGCGATAGAAACAACCAATCGCAAATTGCTACTCGAAAGTTCGCGTTTGACGCGGTCGAACTCTTTGAGTTGCTTCCGCAACCCCTGACAACGCTTCCGTAAGCTACTGGGGCTTTCTAGCGTTTTCATCATCAACGCTTTTAGCTCTTGACGTGCTAGAGTAATACGATTTGCAGAAGCCCCTTCTGCCTTTAGCTGTTTCAGATGCCCCTGCAAGTAGTCCATACGTCGCGACAGCCCTTCCAGTTCCTGCATTAAAGGCTGAACACGGCGTGTTCGTAAACTCAATTCCTCAACCAATGAAAGCATTTTACCACGATTACGAAGGTAATCCTGACGGGCACTACGTTTTGCTTCGGGAGTAGCAGAATGACTGATCAGCGTGGCAAAGAGTCCGCGCTGTGCGTGCATGAGATGCTTGAGTGTTGGCAGGTTCATTGGCAATCGGGCCGAAATTTGTTCTTTGGTTAGCCTTTCGGTAAGTGACACTTTGATCGTCCGGTCAAATGGCAATTCGCCAGAGTGCACTTTTGACAAGGTCTCGCAGGTTGCTTCCAAGGCAAAAAACGACCGCAACAAATTTCTACGGAAACGCTTACGGGACAACTCGATTTTTTTAGCAAGAGTGACTTCTTCGTCACGCGTGAGCAATGGGATCCGACACATTTGTGACAGATACATCCGTATCGGATCATCCGTCAACTTGGGCAAATCGGCAGCAAACAAACTTTCACGCTGCGCATCGGCATCACTGGATTCTTCTTTGATCGTGCGGGGCGTCGAATCGGATCCTTCTACAAAATCGATCCCCATGCATTCGGACAACTCGAGAAGCAATTGGACCTGGTGGGAATCGTTCGCTTCATCTGGCAAAAAATCATTCGCCTGAAGATAGGTTATGAAACCTTGCGATTTTGCAAGACTGACAAGTTCACTAAAGGATATTTTCCCTGAGACGGATTGCTGCGAATCAAGACTCAAATTGGTAGGGGTTTTTATTGCGGGTGTCATCAAAACTCCTCCTGCACTTCCTGTGCATATGGAAAAGACATCGGGAAACCGTCCGAACATATCACCCATCCGTGGGCGAAGAACCTGTCTGACGGCCTTTCTTTTGCTGTTGTGCTAGCTCCTTAAAAAAATTGTCTAATTTTTCATCTTCTTGCTGAGGCAGCAAAGCCTTTTGATGAAAAAAAGCCCGCTGCTCATTTTGGCGCGATTCCAACTCTTGTTCGTTCAGCCGCTCGATCAAATCATTTGCACTCCACATTGCATCTTTGACGGCTTTATTTTTTCCAGTCTCATCGCATTCCACTAACAAGTTTTTTTCGTGCACATCATCGGTCAATAGCATCAATTGCTCATAGGTTGCTGTCTGTCCTGACTCCATCATCCGCAAGGCATTATCATAAAGATTCCGGCAAAAAACATTTTGTATTTTTTCGGGCGCTAGTTTATCCGCCAGATGAGTCACTACTTGAGGATGGTGCAACAACAACTCAATGAGTTCTTTATCCCATGCTAAAAGAGGCTGAGAAGAAAAACTTTCATCGGATATGTGATGCTCCGATACAGACTTCATCTCATGAGAACGACTCACAGAAGTTTTGCGTTGCTTGGCAGCTAGATCCCGCCGTTTGGCACCCAATCTTGTGCGGATCGTTTCTTCTGTAATGCCAAACTGACGTGATATACGAGACATCACTTGTTGCTCTCGTACCAAAGACACCGAAGTGGCACTGCTGGCCTTTGGAAAAGCGCGAACCAGTGTCCCCAGTATCTCTTCTACGGCTTGTGCTGAAGCATGCGTACCCGGGACTTGGGACCCGTGGACTTTATCAGAATCTAATACCAATCCTTTGGTCACAGCAGTAATCTTATGTTCGAGGGCGTCGACCGCAGTCGACAACAATTGCCTAAAAGACTCGCTTCCTTGCGATGCAATAACATCACATGGATCGGCCCCTTGAGGCAAGGTCAGAATCCGCAAATCTATTTCTTGCGCCACAAAGAGTGCTAGCAACTCGTCCAGAATCTGCATTGTACGACTCTGTCCCGCATCGTCTCCATCCAAAACGAGCGTGATGCTATCAGTAAAACGGCGCAACAGCGGAACATGCTTGTCCCCCAATGCTGTTCCCAATACGGCTACCGCATGATCGATGCCATGCTGATGCGCCATGATCACATCTGTGTAGCCCTCCATAATGACAATACATTTCTGCTGGGCAATACCGTCTTTGGCGAGATCGAGAGCGTAGAGTTGGCTACTTTTGTTGAACAAGGGTGTTTCGGGGCTGTTAATGTATTTTGCTTCTGTTCGATCGGAATCCTTGTTGCCCATTCCCGGAAGGATGCGCCCCCCGAAAGCAATGGGACGCGAACGTGTGTCGCGAATTGGGAAAATCAATCGACCACGAAAACGATCATAGAATCCGGGGCCATTCTGGCGGCGGGCAACCAATCCGACGCGTTCAAGTACCGCCGGTGATAGATCGGTTACCTGCGATTGTTCCAGTAGCCAGTCCCAACGGTTGGGAGCAAATCCCAGCTGGAATTTTTCTGTTGTTTCTTGCTGGATACCTCTACTGGTTAAATAATTACGTGCTGCCTCGGCCTCAGGATCTTTGATCAAGCATTGGTGGAACTGCTCCTCGGCCCAAGCCACGGCGCGCAACAGATTGCGCCGCTCAAACTCACTAGACTGTCCTGAATGGCGTTTCGCCGGGGCCAGTTCGATACCAGCTCGGTCGGCCAGCATTTCCAGGGCTTCACGAAAATCCAGCCCTTCCATACGCATGATGAAGCTAAAAATATCCCCGCCGATATTGCATACCCAGCATTTAAAGGATTGCCGATCTGGATTGACCTGCAAGCTGGGTCGCGTGTCGTCATGCCAGGGACAAACGGCTACATAACCCCGACCTTGTCTGCGCAGCGCCATATAGCCATTCGCCAGATCAACGATGTCTATCGCTTGACGAACTTGTTCTTTTGCATCCTGCAAGTCAGTAAGTGGCATAGGAAGGATTCTTGTGTTGGGTATTAAAAAATGATGTGTGATGGGGTGGGAGAATAAATATTCGCCAAGTGGTGAGTGCAAGTGACTCCTTCGTCCTGTGTTTCCTTCCCATTGAATTACAACGAATCACGCGGACGTGCAGCCACCTTGACCTGGAGTGTTATTTTTTCGGGACCGTTTCGACCATAACGCATGATTTCAACAGGAACGTCGGCACCGATTTCAGTAGCCGCTATAGCACGACTCATGAGGGTGGGATCTGAATACTCAATGCCATTCCAGCTCAGTATGACATCCCCCATAACAATACCCGCTTTCTCTGCGGGCGTGTTTTTTTGCACTTGGGTTACGAAGACTCCTTGCCCGCTGTTCAAACCTAATTTGCGCGCTATTTCATCAGTCACTTCGGTGGGCCCTACCCCCAAATAACCCCGCAACACCCATCCTTGTTTGCGTAGCTGTTCGTAACTGTACTTCGCAATGACACTGGGAATTGAAAAGCTAATCCCTTGATAAGACCGGCCAATAATTGCCGTATTGATACCCACTATTTTCCCGTCAACATTGACGAGCGGACCGCCACTATTTCCCGGATTGACTGCTGCGTCTGTTTGCAGGAATTCTTGATAAACTCCCGTAATGCCCCGGCGTTCTTTGGCACTAACAATCCCGAAGGTAATACTTTTCTGAAGACCAAATGGACTGCCCACTGCCCAAACCATCTCCCCCACGTCCAACGTGTCACTATCTCCCCAGACAGCAGGAACCAGATCACCAAGTTCTGTCTTCAGGACTGCGACATCGGTCCCCGGATCACGTCCGATGACACTCGCCGTACCACGCCGACCATCGCTAAGTTGAATTTCGGCAGTGCGCACCCCACGCACAACGTGGTCGTTGGTTACGATATAACCCGCCTCGTCCACAACGACGCCTGAGCCTTGTCCATGCCCATGGCCACGACCCTGACCACGCTTAGTTCGGACGTTCACAACACTGGGACCTACATACTGAGCCAACAAGCGTGAGGCATCCGATACTTCACTAAGATTCATGCTGGAAAGGTTTTCGCGTGCCACATCGTATTTGGCACGCTCGGCTCCAGCAATGAGTGAATACTGAATTCGTTGGATGACGTTCGGTACAACCAGCAAAGCGAGTAGTAGACTAAATATCCACAACAAGCGTCTCAGCCTGGAAAGATCCTGATGAGTCACCGGCCTCGCTTGGGTGGGAGCGGATGACATGCTATCGTCGGATACGACGTTCTGCTCCTCGGACTGCATCGGATCCTCGTACATTCCTGTAATCCTCCCATGGATTCCTTGCTACACTCGAAAGTAGCAAATAACTTTGCATCCCCCCAGGAGCTTTCGCTCGGTATGGATTATATTATCATTTTTAGGGCAGGGATGCTCAAATTACTTTGCTTGCTTGTTGAAAACATGGCGTGCTAATGTCCAGCTCTCTGTTCTTTCCACCGCCCACAGAATCGTCCCCAGACGGCCTTGTTGCCATGGGTGGCGAATTGAGCCCAAAATGGCTACTGGATGCCTACCGCCACGGAATTTTCCCCTGGCCCGTGTATCCCCAAGACCCCATGCTTTGGTGGTCTCCAGACCCCCGGGCCATCTTACCCTTAGAGGGACTGCATATCTCTCGTAGACTCCAACGGACACTCCGAGCCAAAAAGTTTCGAATAACGTGTAACGAAGCATTCCGTGACGTTGTCCACGGCTGCGCAACGTCTCAGGATCGCAAGTTCAATACATGGATCACCGACGATATGATTGCCGCCTATACAAAGATGCATCAACTGGGGCATGCTCACAGTTTGGAAGTCTGGCACGAAGGTCAACTTGTTGGGGGCACGTATGGCTTGGCAATCGGGGGACTCTTTGCCGCCGAGAGTATGTTTTATTTAGTACGTGATGCATCCAAAGTGGCGCTCGTGCATCTTGTTGAGCATCTCCATACGAGTGGATACACTCTCCTGGACGTGCAACAGTGGACACCGCATACCGGCAGTATGGGGGCCATCGAAATCTCACGCAGTGAGTATCTTACAAGGTTGGCGGTCGCGGTTGAGCTACCCATAACGTTTGGCAAGAAGCTGATCAGCAGGTGTGCCCATTGAATTCCTGTTCACGCTAAATGCGAATCTTCCCAAACGTTTCGGTAAGCCGAATTCTGCACAAAGGCATCCAGCAAATCGCAATAGAAAGAAATATGCCGTCCCAGGCTCAACAGTAGAGAGGGCAAATAAGGGCCCTTTATTTTGCAAAACCTGCTTCAAACGTTCCGTATCCTCGGGGCTCCATCACTTTGGCTCGGTAATAGCGATCCAAGCATCAATATAACTCGATGGGGCATAGTTGTGCCCGCATCCAATGGGCACACTTGTTGCCATGGAAAAATCAAACGCGATTTGCAAGAAAGTTATAATTGGATACCACTGCAAATAGGGTGATACATCAGGACCTCGTTGTCCTTTCAACCAATCGGGGCTCTTGTATAGCAAGTCCAGAGAAAAAATCCTGGGATCGCTGGCATGCTGAATATACACAAATCGCATGGATCCCCACGACTTGTCCATCTCGGCTAGAGAACTTTTCTGGCCCTTAAAACGAACCATGGTCCCATCCCTAAACTTTGGCAACCAGGCTGGAGACGAGGGATTGCGATTACGGGTTATGGAAGACCATGTCGTACTGGAAAACGACGGACCACTCCAGAGAGCACCCTGAATAAGATCTTTAAACAAAGTAAACAGGTCTACACAAACTTCAGAACCAAGCGAGCCTAAACTCAATCCATGCAAATAAAGTTTTAGCCTATTGAACCTGGGCAGTGTCCTCTAATACCCATAGACTTCGTCAAAGAGAAAGCGAGCCGCGTTTTTCGAACGATTCGGATCAACCATGATGGTGATCCAACTTGGAAGATAAGAATACTGCATGCTAACAATCGCTGCATCACCCGCATGCAAGTACTCCAATGTGTCCACTGCCCCTGGATCTAGCCAGCCGGTGCTAGCTGGTGTTGCAACGACTAAGAGAGATCGGTTGAATGCTTCCACTCGCTTAAGTTCTTCAAGGGCAAGCTTGGATCGCTCTGGTGTTATCTTTCTTGAATTCAATCCTACATAGACACGCAAAGGCCTGAGAGGATTTGCGTCTGTAAATTCTTCAAGTTGCTCCTGGGTTGGTCCAGGAACAATAAACTCCTTGCCCTGACGGCCAATCGAGTCCCATGCGATAAGCGACTCATCACTGCCTGATGCCAAGGCATGGGTAGGCTGTTGAATCCTTCATCCGTGATTCGATCTAGTCTCAAAAAGATCGAATCCGCAAGGATCAAATCCTGTCTCTTATACACATCTGACGCTGCCGACGATACTCCTTGT
>CAWWCC010000007.1:0-33154 GCA_963935315.1 uncultured Planctomycetaceae bacterium
ATTGAATAGTATCCAAGTGCACTAATCGCGACGCCATATTTCTCGCAAAGCGCACGCACATCATCCGCCCGTGTTGCCGAAAAATCCGTGACATCAAGATGCATTACGCCGCCATATTTACGATCGGGCCCACCGGGGGGCCAACACATTACTTCAATGCATTGGTATCCGATACTGGCAGCATGCTGAAGGACCTGCTCAAAAGTCAAATCACCAAGTATTGCGCTGACAAAGCCGAGTTGCATTTTATGAGTCGTTGAGAAAGTGTGATTCCAAGAACCGGTTTAAAACCCCAAAGGACCCACAAGTGTAGCAAGGGCAAGTCAAGCATAGAACCCACTGTGGATGGAACTTTTTGCAAAGTGATTCGATAAGCCCTGATCGCCGATTCGACCAGGTAGTGTTTATCCAAACGCCTGTCCCAAATCTGCTTGCAAATCTTCGCATGCCTCCAGTCCGACAGAAAGTCGAATGAGACCATCGGCAATGCCATGCTTGGCTCGATCTGCAGCATCGTAGCTCGCGTGCGACATGGAAGCGGGTTGTTCAATCAGCGATTCGACGGCCCCCAGGCTAACCGCCAGTTGAAAGAGCCTGGTTGATTCTACAAATTTCTTTGCCGCGGAAAAACTGCCCTTAAGTTCGAAAGATAACATGGCTCCAAAACCATGGTCCATTTGAAGTTTGGCAATTGCATGTCCCGGATGATCCGGCAAGCCGGGGTACATCACACGTTCTACCTGATCGTGGGTCGACAACCACTCTGCTAATTTTTGAGTCGTACGACATTGCTCGCGCACTCGAAGCTCAAGCGTTTTTAAACCACGCGAGCACAAGAAGGCTTCTAAAGGACCCATGATAGCGCCCGTGGAATTCTGCACAAAGTAGAGTTCCTCACGCAAGCCCTCATTTTGAACAACCAAGGCTCCGCCCATCAGGTCGCTATGCCCCCCTAGATACTTGGTGGCCGAGTGCATAACAATGTCAGCGCCCAACTCCAAAGGGCGTGTGAGTACTGGGCTGGCAAATGTGCTATCCACACCTAATAGCGCACCGTGCTGATGGGCGATCTCTGCACAAGCAGCAATATCGGTTATCGTCATCCGTGGATTGCCTGGACTTTCGATCCAGATGATTTTTGTCTTGGAAGTACATGCCGATTCCACATCCTGTAGCTGGGTGGTATCAACGAGCGTCACCTCAATGCCAGCGCGGTTGGCAACTTTGTGGAGCAATCGATAGGTGCCGCCATAAATATCGCTGCCGGCTACAATGTGATCACCCGAATTGAGTGATGCAACAACACAGTGAATAGCGGCCATGCCACTCGCAAATGCCAAAGCGCCAGTACCGCCTTCCAAAGAAGCGAGAGTGGCTTCGAAACCAGAACGTGTCGGGTTTCCACTGCGGGAATAGTCATACTCACCCCATTCTCCTGCAGCAGGCTGCACAAAAGTCGAGGCCAGATGCAAGGGGGGAACAACTGCGCCAGTCTCCGGACATTTTTTATTGCCAACATGGATGGCGCGTGTTCTGAATTGCATACGTAATCTCTAACGGATTGGGGATCCACTAAGGGTGGTTACTCTAGAATACCTTTCTGATTAGCCCAAAGCTTGTGCCAGGTCTGCAATCAGATCTTCCGTATTTTCGATACCGCAAGACAATCGGATCATGTTATCCGGAATACCGTATTCAACCCGCTCTTCCGGGGAACACTGATAGTAGCTCATGATGAGGGGCTGCTCAATAAGAGACTCGACACCTCCCAAACTAGGAGCAATCCGTGCAATTTTCACATTGTCGACAACATCAGCAGTTGCTCGCCAATCAGCATCTTTGACCAAAAAAGTAACCAGTCCACCAAACCCACGCATGGTTTGCCTGGCAATAGAATGGTAAGGGTGCGACTCCAACCCGGGGTAATAAACCTTATCGACCCGTGGATGGCTTTCCAGGTATTCGGCAACACGCTGTCCGTTTTCGTTATGACGCTGCATCCTGAGCTCAAAAGTCTTCAAACCTCTAGAGAGCAGGTAGATGTTCTGGGGACCGTTGACTGCACCCATGATGCCACGGAGATTGCGCACAGCTTCTAATTTTTCTTGCGTACCTATCACAACTCCTGCCAGCAGATCGTTATGTCCGCCAAGATACTTTGTGGCCGAATGCAGTACGTAGTCGATTCCAGCATCGATAGGACGCAAATTGAACGGTGTGGCCAGCGTGGCATCAATCAATGTTTCAACACCATGACGCTTGCCGATATCGGCAAATCGTTCGATGTCTATACAACTCATATGAGGATTTGTAGGCGATTCGCTGATGAGCATCTTGGTGTGTGGTGTAATGGCTGCTTCCATAGCTTCGTAGTCGCACGTACGCACCTGTCGCGTTACAACACCGTAGCGAGACAAATGCTTTGCACAGAATTCACGACTACGATGATAACATTCGTCAAAAAATATCACTTCATCACAGGAACTTAGCTTGGCCATCAGCAAGCCGACAATGGCAGCCATTCCACTCGAATAAAGGACGGCTTCCTCCCCCCCCTCCAATTCAGCCAATTTACGCTCAACAATACGCTCACCAGGATTGCCGTATCGTCCATATTCCTCGCGTGGTTGCGATTCTTTGATAAAGTCAATAATTGACTGCGTATTTTCAAAGGTGTAAGTCGAAGCACAAAAAATTGGATCGGTGATCGAATCCCCTAACTTTTGGCGTGCTTCCCCCGCGTGAACTGATTTGGTAGAAACATCCTCCGCGATATTCGGAAGTAGATCCTTGGCCTGATTTGCATCGGACGTGTCACGATGAGGTGTCTTAAACATTTCGACTTGGCTCATGGCGGGAGTGGGGGCTAAATTGAGTGGGTGTTCAAGTGATTGGAGGTATTACTGTTCGGATATGCCGGACACATTACTCCGAGTCTCTAAGTTTTGCGTATTGCGTTCACTATTTTTAAATTTGCCAATACGTTAGGAAAATCAAGGGCCCTTCGATTCTGAACCCGCTATCTTGTGGAGCGAATACTCCCGTAATCAGCGCGATAACAATCAGCGCAATAAAAAAAACCGCATTCACTCTCGGTAGATGCGGCTTTGGCAAGCTTGTTCAATTGTTATTGCCAATCGTGTTACAGCCAGCTGGCTTAAAACTCTTGGCAACGTTTTGGCACTTTAGCAGTTTCGGCTGCAAGCGGCCACAAATCCCGAGTTACTATAAGTCTACGTCGTTTACCCAAGGAACACAAGCATGGAGTCGCAGATTAAACTGAATATCAAGGTCCTGAGCCCCGAATATCTGTGTAGAACTGGGTTTTCATAGCTATTTCGTCATCTCGACAAAGTGGGGCCCGCTAGCAGCCGATGTTTGTCTTGACCGTTTCTTGGTCGCTTGGGACCATTCGCAACCTCGTTTTCTTACCCACCTGCTGCATGTTGGAATTGCCATGTCACGTTCGTCTCTCAGCCTGACTGCTTTGCTCATTTGCGTTGTTTCTATTGGCTGCCGTTCTCCTTACTACGCCGACCGAGGTGCAGGTATGGGAGCACTTGCCGGGGCAGGAGCTGGTGCATTGATTGGAGACGCAACAGGAGGCAATGCCGGGAGCGGCGCCTTGATTGGTGCTGGACTTGGCGCCTTAACCGGAGCCGCCGTAGGGAGCGAAATGGATCATCTTGCAGCTCAGAACCGCTTGGAAATCGCTGCCCAGATGGGCCGGCAGGTTCAGGCGGGTGCGGCAAATATTCAGGAAGTTATCGCCATGACGCGCTCGGGAGTCGATCCGCGTCTCATCCAGAATTACATCCGCACCTCGGGTGTCAGCCAACCCCTGGCAGCCAGTGAAGTGATCTACCTTCACGAACAGGGGGTCGCAACGGATGTCATCCAAGCCATGCAAAACCCACCCACGATCAATGCCCCCATGATGGCAGGTCGTCCACCTGTCATCGTTGAAGAGCACTACTACGGCCGCCCTGCCTGCTACGCACCTCACATCGGGTATCATCACGGTTTCTACCGTGGTGGCTGTCGCCCCCGTACTAGTTTCGGATTTTCTATCGCTAAGTAGTATTATGTGCGTTGCTTGTTTCGCATCTCGATAAAACACACCTTTTACGCTATCTGCACCGCACTGGCCCCTCTTCCACCCTGCCGCTTGGGACCTTATCCTACTGGTATGCGTGCAGAAGTAATTGCTATCGGCGATGAGTTGACGACCGGCCAAAGGCTGGATACCAATAGCCAATGGATAAGCCAGCAACTAACACACCTGGGGGTCGAGGTCGCTTTTCACACAACCGTTGGTGACGAACTGGATGACAATATCGCAGTGTTTCAGATTGCCATGGAGCGGGTCGATATCATCGTGGTTACCGGCGGCTTGGGGCCAACTGCCGACGATTTGACACGCGATGCACTCGCTGCCGCATCGGGCTCTCCACTACAACGTGATAAAACATCACTTCGTCATATCCAAGAGCTTTTTGCCAGCCGAGGCCGTGAGATGCCTGAACGCAATCAAGTTCAAGCGGATTTTCCTATTGGCTCCACACCGATTCACAATCCCCACGGCACGGCCCCCGGCATCGAAATGCAGATTGCTCGTTCGGGACCCGGTACTTGCAAACTCTTTGCACTGCCCGGAGTTCCTGCTGAAATGCAAGAAATGTGGCAGGCGACCGTAGCTCAACGAATCCACGAACTACGTCCCGAGCCACGTGTGATTCGACACCGCCGCATCAAGTGCTTTGGCATGGGAGAAAGTCAACTTGAAGCCATGCTACCTGACTTGATTCGGCGCGATCGCGAGCCTCGAGTTGGCATTACAGCCAGCGATGCGACGATCACCTTGCGAATTACTGCAGCCGGTCGTGACGAACAAGCCTGCTGGGAAGCAATAGAACCGACAGTTGATATTATCTACCAACAATTAGGCAACCTGATCTTCGGAGAAGAAGAGGAGGAACTCCAGCACGTAGTGGTGCGCCTTCTGAAACAGCAAAAACTCACACTCGCCGTTGCTGATTGGGCTACTGAGGGTTTGCTCTTGCAATGGCTGCAAGAGGCCAGCGGTGACACGGGAGTGCTTAAATCTTCTCCACCAATTTCCTCCCCTCAGCTATTCGATTCCATGACGACCCCATTTGAAAACCACACGGCCAAAGCAACCACTGCCTTGGCGGAAAAGGTCCGTCAGGATAACGGAGCTCATGTTGGGCTGGCCCTGGGAGCCTATCCACCCGAGATACAGTCCTCTTCTGCGCAAGTTTGTGTGGCCCTATCTTTGCCGGATAACAAGTACAAAATGCATTTTTCTTGCGCCGCCCATCCAGCAATTATAAAAAGCCGCACAGCAAAGCAGGCACTCAATGCACTCCGCCTAAAACTTCAGTAATTACTCATTCTAGTCCCGCAGGAACGCCCCTATCGAAACCCGTTCTCCTGCCGCTATACTGATTTGATGAAGCAAATCCGCCTCGGCTCTGCCTGCATCAACACGACTCCCCTGAATTGGGAAACTCATTTGCAGCTCTTGCTCGCAACGATCAGCGAAGCACAAAATACTGAAGTTGGCGTCCTATGCTTGCCGGAGCTTTGCATCAGTGGCTATGGTTGTGAGGATGCCTTTTTTGCCAAAGGTGTCCAGCAAACATCGCAAGAACTGCTTGCCGAAATTGTGCCCCATACACAAGGAATTGCCACACTATTGGGGTTACCTTTGTGCGTAGAGGGACAGCTCTACAACACCATGGCGTTTGTTTGTGATGCCACACTTTTGGGTTTTGTCGCCAAGCAACACCTGGCAGATGATGGCATCCACTACGAACCAAGGTGGTTTCAGCCCTGGCCGTCTGGCGAAGTTCGCGAAGTAACAATAGAAGACAAAACCTACCCGGTTGGCGACCTCTTATTCGACTGCGGAGGCATCAAGATAGGTATCGAAATTTGCCGCGATGCCTGGGTAAAAAATCGCACAGGCTGCCAGTTGGCTGCACGAGGAGCCGATATCCTCCTCAATCCTAGTGCGAGTCACTTTGCTTTTGCCAAGCAGGAAATGCGGCGCAAATTAGCAATCGAAGCTTCTCAAAGATTTCATGTGAGCTATGCGCACGCCAATCTGCTCGGCAATGAATCCGGTCGAGCCATCTTCGATGGAGCTTGTCTGATTGCCAGCCGAGGAAGCATGCTGGCCGAGGGCCCGCGTCTAAGTTTTAACGACTATCTACTTACTGCTGCAGATGTGGATATCACGGCAACAAGACGCGACCGAGAAAAAGACGCAGACCAAACCAGCCTGACGATGCCTCCGTCACAGGGAATCCTCATCAAGAGCCCCTTTTCTTTTTCGGTACCCCGTTCTGCTTGTCCTGCCGCGCTAACTGAGCCCTGGGATACTTCGCCACCTCCCAAAGCAGAAGAGTTTGCACGTTCTGTGCCTCTGGCCCTTTTTGACTACTTGCGTAAAAGTCATGCCCGCGGAATGGTTGTATCACTCAGTGGTGGTGCCGACTCCTCGAGTGTGGTTGCCATGGTTTGGCTCATGGTAGAGTTTGGCATCGCCAACCTGGGACGGGAAGCATTTCTCAGCAAATTGAGTCCTATCGAAGATCTTCAGCAGCTAAAAGATCCTAAGTCTCTTGTCCATAGGCTGCTGACGTGTGTCTACCAATCAACGCGCAACAGTGGCGACGTGACACGACACGCTGCTCAAACGGTCGCTCAGGCTGTGGGTGCAGAATTTTTCGAGTGGAATATTGATGCTGCCATCGATGGCTATGTCAACACGGTCTCACAAGCAGTGGGGCGCGAGCTCACATGGGATAAAGATGACCTCTCGCTACAAAATATCCAAGCACGCGCACGGGGGCCGGGTGCCTGGCTTCTGGCAAACTTACGCGGGGCCCTCTTGCTTGCTACCAGCAACAGGAGCGAAGCTGCCGTCGGCTATGCTACGATGGATGGAGACACATGCGGCGGCCTGGCTCCGATTGCAGGCATCGATAAAGCTTTTTTACGCGCCTGGCTTTGCTGGATGGAAAAAACGGGCCCTCACGGGATAGGGCCCCTCCCTGCCCTTTCGGTAGTAAACGCACAGGTGCCCACCGCTGAGTTGCGACCTCCTGAAGAAAGCCAGACAGACGAATCCGATCTGATGCCCTACGATGTGCTTGACGCAATCGAACGTGCTGCGATCCGCGACAAATTGATGCCATGGGAAGTCTTGCAGGCAATCCAACCCATTTTTTGTCAATACGACATCCAACAATTGGGAGATTGGGTAGAACGCTTCTTCCAGCTATGGTGCCGTAATCAATGGAAACGCGAACGATACGCCCCCTCGTTCCATTTAGACGACGAAAATCTAGATCCTAAAACCTGGTGTCGTTTCCCAATCCTTTCTGGTGGCTTCCAGCGCGAATTGGAAACCATGCGTAAAGCAATGGAAAACGAATAGCCACGGCTGCACCTTTGCGTTAAAACCTTCGAGCAACCAATAAGCAATAGGCGAGACGTAGCGGGACAATAATTGCCTGGGAAACTAGAAATAGAATCCTTGAAGGCAAAGCTATTTCTACACATCAAAGGTGCGTTGCGCAAGCGCTGCACACACCCTACCGCCTGTTCCGATCCGTGTTTTTAAGGAGCGCCGGATTGGCAAACAAATCCATCGAATTGGCATGTTTTCTACAGAGCTTTTTTGATCTTTTTTCCTTGTGGCCTTTGTGCTCTTCGTGGTTAGAAAATCGATTTTGCAGCTCTCCTGCCCTAAGCCCCCCGAATCAACGGTGGATCCGTCTACGTAAGATGCCCGCGCGTATTCCAACCCACCATCCCCAATATTCTCCCTTCCCTCTTATTCTTTCCCCCTGCCGTAGCAGATGTCACCAGACTTCTGGGCACTGCCGGATGGCTTCTATTTTCTATTCTCGAATCATTCGCCAACAACGGTGAATGCGTCTATTTCTAAAATCTTCTGGCACCGTCTGCTTACTAATTTCTCTGACCGTCACTCCTGCAAGTGCTCCATCGTCCAGTTTAAATCTTCTGGAATTCGTGGAGAAGAAAATCATCCCGCCCGTTGTTGTGTGGGCGATGACCCGCTGCAAGAGCGGAACATGATCCCGCTGAATGTCCCAATCCTTTTCTAAACCCTTGCTATTTGAAAATGTTGGTGGATCGACAACCACCAGGTCATAGCAACAACGACTCTCAAGCGATGACAAAAACGTGTTGATATCGCTTCGTATCAGATGATGTTCCGAGCCAGCAAATCCATTCAATTGCAGATTCTTAGCTGCCCAATCTTGATAGGTTGCTGATAGATCTACAGAAGTCGTCTCCTTCGCACCTCCAGCCGCAGCATAAACGGTGAACGCGCCCGTGTAGGCAAATAGATTCAGAAAGCTTTTGCCAGCAGCCATGTCGCGAACCATAGCCCGTGTCTGGCGATGATCCAGGAATAGCCCCGTATCGAGATAGTCTGAAAGGTTTACCTGGAATTTCAGATTACCTTCTTTCACTATTCGAATCGCTTGACGCTCATTGATGCGATCGTATTGCGAATTGCCACGTTGACGTGCACGATGTTTGACAAAGACCAGCTCTCGCGGGACCTCCAAAACCTCACTTGCAGTTCGAACCATCAAGTCCAGCCAGTCGGCATGCTCAGCAGCCGTACGATCATGGGGCCTCTCAAATTCAGCAATGTGCAGTGCTTCTTCGTAACGATCGACGACCAAAGGTATTTCGGGAATGTCACGTTCGTACAATCGGAAACAACTGATGCCACGTTTGGTCGGCCAGCGACGCAGATGCCTCGCCAGCTTGCGAAGTCGGTTGGCAAACTCATCAGCCTGGCGTTTGGCTTCTTCGCGCAGGCCCCCAAAGGCTTGTTTCGGGAGGGTCGCTTGGGGAGCAGCATGCTGGTTGGGAGCCTCTCCTGAATGAGATGCCAAAGTCCTGCCTGTGCGTTTTTTTCTTATCTCTTTTGTATTGGCTTTGGGTGGGCGAGGGCCATAAAACTGAAAGTAGGTGCACTCTATTTGTGCGTTAAAGAGTTTGCGGCGGCGATCGGCTGGCTGCCCAACAAGTTGTTCTAAATCGCTGCGTGCCGATAGAATATAATGCGACCAGGTTGGTAATCGCCGCAGTACCTCGGGCAGCGTACGGTAGAGAGCCTCTACCTCCCGATCTTCACCCAATCGCAAACCATACGGTGGATTCATAATGGTACAACCGTACTGCCGTTGCGAAGTGAGATCTGCAAAAGTGCGCTGCTGGAAGTGGAGATCCTCAACCACACCCGCCTGCTGGGCATGATAACGAGCCAGTTTTAGCGACTCGTTATCAATGTCCGTGCCCACCAACCGCTCGGATAGTTCTGGCTGGAGAGTATCTGCCGCTTCTTCTCGAGCACGCTGCCAGGCCACGCTGGGGACAGCCGGCCAATCTTCCGCGGCAAATCGTCGTAAGCGGCCTGGCGCAATACGTCGACCAAGCATAGCCGCTTCAATAACGATCGTGCCCGTACCGCAAAATGGGTCGATGAATGGTCGCTCTGGCTCCCAAAAACTCAATTGCACGAGTGCTGCCGCCAGGGTTTCACGAATCTGTGCTGGCCCTGTCAGTGTACGATATCCCCGCTTGGCCAAACCATCTCCCGACGTATCGATTGAGAGCGTTGCTTCGTCTTCCAGCAGAGCCACTTCCACCGGAACAGCAGCCCCCGTTTCGGGAAGTGAATCCACCTGGTGTCTGGTTAGCAGTCGTTCGACAATCGCTTTCTTGACCGTTCGCTGGCATGCTGGCACACTGGTTAATTTCGATTTGTGAGAGCGGCCACGCACCTGAAAGGCTGCCTCTGCTTCGATCCAATCTTCCCAGGGCAATTCCTGCACTGCCTCAAACAGAGTGTCAAAATCATCCACTTGAAACTTACCAATTTGCAATAGCACCCTATCTGCTGAACGCAACCATAAATTGGCTCGACAAAGTGCGTCCCAGTCACCCGCAAACTCAATACGGCCTGGACGCGCGACCCGAGCATCGTAGCCAAGCGATTTAAGTTCACGTACAACGATCGCTTCGAGACCAAAAGCAGCAGTAGCAACAAGATTTAGCAAAAGAGGAATTCGCTGAAAGAATTAAGCTAGAACCGGCAGGCAGGACTACCCGTACAGAAACGTTTATAACGCGTTAGCCCCCCTGAGTGACTGACACGTAATTCTACCAAAGCACCGCATTTCTCACAGAACTCCGGTTCTTCTGGAGCAACGCCACGGTCGGCCTCATCCTGGCAGACAACACAGCGATTTGATTTAGGAAAAATTTCCAAGCGTTCCCAAGGTATCGGCTGGTGGCAAATTTCGCAAACAACCGCTTGCTGCCAGTCAAGCTGTTCCGAGGAATCCTCTTCCAGGTGAAGCCCCAATTGACCACATTCGTCGCAGGCAAGATGTAGCAAGTTTACGAGCAATAGCTCGTTCAGCATCTCCTCAGACGGATGCGTAGCGCGGCGAAGCAATCCCAGTTGCCTCAATCGTGATATTATCTGCTCGTCGCCACACGTTGTTATCCAGCTACAATGAGTGCACTTCAACTGAATGGCAAGCATGTCTCTCGGCAATCATTATGGCAGGGCAGGAATATCGTCAAAGTCTCCAATCACATTACCTGCTGAATCAAACACAAAGTTTCCTACCCCAGGATTGCGCGATGTAAGAGTATTGCGGTCAACAATATTGAAGTCTGCACCGTTTAGTTCACGGAGTACTACACTATCGGTACCACCGTTGGTGATATTAGAGTCCATACTGAGATTAATAATCGTGGTGCCACTATTAGCGGCCAAATCCAGATTATCACCCGCACCCGTATTCGTAAACGTGTTGTCGTTAATTGTTGCGCCCAGGATCGTGGGATCAGAAGCATCAATTTCAGCAGAAGCACTAGCACTGTTATTCACAGCCATGCTGTCGGACAGCTCAAAAGTAACATTTTTGACGCCAGCACTATTCATATCAAAATCAAAGGCACTGGCATCGTCTGCAGTAAATTCTGATCGTCGTATTTGCACATTGGCATCTGTCACATTGGGATCCAGGACAAGCCCAAATGCCACTTCCGTTCCTGTTGTATCAACCAATGTATCATTGAAAGTAAGGTTCACATCTCCTGCCCCGTCAGCATTGATAAGTACATTGTTATCAAAATCACTATTGGTAGTCACATAGGTGAATGCGCCCGCACCCGTGTGACTCGCCTCAACGGCTGCCGTACCCGTATTGTCAACAGCCAGGTCATTAACACTCAGGTTGAAATCATTAGCATCGTCATTCGTAACAACCAATCCACGTCCCGTGCTGGAGACATCGACATTGACTATATCTGCGCTGGCAGTATTGGTAACGACTATCGCATCGCCTGTCGTATTCAGCGTGGAAGCCGTGGCGACACTACCAATAGTAGCTTGTCCACCATCCAAGTTATCTAATACCACGCCTCGAGCTGCTCCATTAACATCCACCGACGCAAAGCTGGCTCCCGCTGCTCCAATGGTAGTATTTCTGATATCTACCCCTGTGCCCGTGGTGGTCGTAACCGTATTCGTTCCCAAAGCTGTAAAAGTCCCGCCTTGAACATTAATCGCGTTACCCGAGCTGGTCTCAATGCTCAAATTCTGTAGTGTCAGCTGGTCACCTGCACTATTTCTGTTGAAGATACCAGTTCCGACTGTACCACCATTCGTGATCTGTAGATTACTCAACGATACATTCTCACCGTCCATAACACGTACCGCATTACCTGCTGTCGTTAAGGTGCCACCATTGACGGCAATCAGACCTGTTCCCGTAGTCGCTTCAATGACAATGCCGCGGGCGGCACCGTTATTGACCGTGGCATCATTAAAGGTGGCATTGCTTGTACCAATTTCCACACTATCTATAACAATTGCGTGACCCGTTTCCGCGGTGGTGTTATTGGTTCCTGTCATATTCAAGATTCCACCCCCGGTGGCCGTAAAGACATCACCGGCACCGGTAGCAGACGCTTCCATACCATTGATATTGACAGTCGCACCCGTATTCCCATTGAGCACCACAGTTCGACCATCGGTGCTCATGACAGCCAGCGTATTCAAATTGATGGTTCCATCCGTATTGCCATCTACCAAAACCCCATCAGCTGTCGTCGTTGTCACGTTGAAATTATTCAAGGTTACGGCATCTAGAGCTTCGTTGAGGCCAGCCACACGGACTCCACCCCCAACCGTATTATCGATAGTGACATCACTGGCCGTTAGATTACGTGTATTGGCAGCTTGGAAGGCGACATTCCCTTCTGAGTCGATCGTATTGGCTCCGCCAACCACGATTACGCCACCCCCATTGGCCGTGAAAGCCATCCCAGTCCCCGTAGCATTCACAATCATGTCATTGACACTAATATTGGCCAACGACGTATCGTCATTATCGATGTCTATACCATTACCTACAGCTGATGTTGTGACCGTGAGGTTATTGAAGGCAATCACACCGCCTTCGTTGCTGTTGCCTGCAGTGCCAATTGAAACCGCATTGCCCCCGGCCGTATTGACCTCGATCCCGGTGAAGGCCGCAGCTGAGCCGTCGATTTGATTTGTTACGACTATGCCACGAGCAGTACCGGCGTTGTTATTAATGGTAATGTTCGAAGCGGTTACATTGCTGGCATTGTCAACGATTATCCCATCATCGGTCGTAGTCAGAGTTCCACCTTCAGCAGGATTCGTTCCACCACCTACGGTAACAAGACCCGTGCCATCAAGATTTCTCAAGATCACACCGTCACTGGCACCATTCGTTACATTGACAACACTAAAGAGAGCACCTGATCCATCAATGGTCATCCCATCAAGTTCCAGACCAACCCCAGATTGAGTATTGATCATATTCGATAGTGTCGTGTCGGTAGGAGCCAATACAGTGAGGGTACCACCGCCAGTCGCCGAGAAGCCTTTTCCGGCGGTCGACGAAATATCGATACCCGTAAAGCCTATCGTTGTTCCCGTATTGTTGAGCAGGTTTACCGCATCACTGGCTCCCGTTACCTGGAAAGTCACTAGATTGTTGAATCCGATGGTACCGGCCGTATTATCCTGCACCAGGATACCATTGCCTGTATCGTTGACTGTTCCATTGATGGCAACATCGTTTGCGGCACGACCTTGTATATCAACAGATCTGCCGCCAACTGAGTTTTCAATATTTGAGTTGACTGTAATGGACGCGTTATCATCCGGATTTAGCGCGCCCACGTTGGTGAACGCATTGCCGGCACCCGTATTGGCTATGGTACGAGTCGCATCCACACTTGTATCTGAATTGAACGTCATGGTACCACCGCCAGCAGTATTGACCGTGTTACCACCTGTAGCAGTAGCGTCTAAATCGCTGAAAGTAAATGAAGAATTGACATCGTTACCCGTAATATCAATGCCATCGTTCACTCCGGTGGCCGTCACGCCGACAGTACCTGAGAAGGCAACAGTCGTGTTGGTATTGCCCGAGATTTCGATAGCATCACTCGCGCCCGTATTGATATCAATCCCGTTGTCGACAGGCAGTCCATTGCCATCTACGGTTGCAGTGTTGGTCAAATTAACTGTGGCATCCGTATTACCTGCAATCCGGATACCTGCACCACCATCGTCGTCAAGAATCCCTGTGTAGCTGACTGTGCCGCCGGTACGGTTAGCAATCTCCAAAGAACGTCCGGTCGTATTTGTGATGGTTGCTGCCAAAGACATGCCTTCAAGACCACCGTCCACAAAGAGAGCTCTGCCGACAGCTCCTTCAATATTCACCGTGTTTTCAACAACAGCGGTGCCCGTTACATTTCTGAGCACAACCGCGTCTGCCCCCGAATTATTGATATCCAGATTGGACAAAGTTGGACTTGCCGTCCCGTCCACCATCACTGCTGTGTCGCCGCCATTCACAACAAAGTTGTTGATCTCACTATTATCACCCGCAGTAATACCCGTCTGGCCAGCAGCCAAGTTCAAAATCGGTACTGGACCACTACCTGCTCCAGACGATGTTTCAGGCAAGGTGACTATTCCAAAATTTGATGTCTGGTAAAGATGCGGAATATCGTTGCCCTCTCCCAGGAAATCCGCATTACTCTGGAGTGTCAATGTATCGGTAAATACAGAACCCGAAACGCCGAGAATTGTATCAAATTCAGCGTGATTATTGGTTGTATCTGTTAAGTTGTCGTACGGATTCTCGAACGTACCATCCCCGCCAGCTGCTGCATTGGAGTCAGCAAACACAAATACTTTTGCGAGACCCGTGTCAGGGTCAATGGCTGCATTTCCTGCAGCCTGGGTCTGGTGAACGCTCGTGGTAACAATGAAATCATTACGCAACACGGGCTCGCGAAAACGATCCAGGAGAGTACCGCAAGGACCATTGCAGCGGTTGGTGCGTCCCACAAACCAGGTAATCCCGAAGAGTACATTTGTCGCGTACACATCGTCATCCGTGACTTGCAGCGACAAGGCCAAGTCGGGCACGGCATATCCGCGCACACCGACCCGATAGCCTGTAGCGTCAATCGAACCTCCTCCTATCTGATAGCCTCCTAAAAACGCCCAGGCTTCCAGATTCATAATTCGCTTGGCAAGCTCTCCATCAACTACAGAATGTGCCGTGTCGATCGTAATTGTCTCAGTTTCGTTAAATAGATTATTGCCAGCAAAAACAGGTCTCCCCGTTGACGACAAGACAGGATCGCTTGTCATGGTACGATCCAGCGGAAAAGAGCCATTCAACCGAACATCAAAAGAATCGCCCAATGACTCGAAGCTGAATCCGAGTTGAGTAAAAAAGTTGTCTGCTTTTGTACTTTGTCCGTCTGCCCAAAATCCGACACCAAGAATGCGTTGAGGATCCATGCTCATCAGAGGCGAAGTTGAATTGGTAAGCTGACGATAGCCTGCTCCCAAATTAAAGCCACCGCCAAAACTGTTGCTCAGTGTTCCCTGCCCATCCAGAAACCAGGTTGCTCCTTCCTCGTTAAATATTTTCATCCCACCCAGCGAAATAACATCGTCTTGGGTACCATATCCTTGCGTATGGTAATTGAAACGCAAAGCAGTCCCTAGACTACGGTTAAAGAAGCTGCCTGAGTTTTGATAACTGGCAGGAATTACATCGCCATCTTGAGCGCGGAGATTGGAATCGGCACCCGACAGTACGACTGCCAGACCCACAGCTGCAAGAAAAACGTTTTTGGTCAGGAGGAAATTAAATATCCTCATCCAATGAATCTCCTGTTTAATTCTGTAAAGCAATCCTTTTTTGTGGACCATAGCACGAACCTGAGATCGTTTTTTAAAACGATCAATTACGCGCTCCGTGTTTGAGCTACGGTCACTCATTAAAACGTCTGACTTGCCTGAAAAGATTTGGTAGAAGAGTGCCTCAATAAACCTAAGGCGGCGGAATAGTAGATAGCATCCCCCCACCTGGCAAGAGCATTTTTCAAGGTTTACCCCTGAAAGAGTTTTGAAGTCTGGGCAAACCAATTCCTCCCGCAGAGTGTTTTCGGCAAAGAAGGTTTAGCCAGGATTTTCACGCGTATCGGGCTCCGAGTAGAATACGCACAAAATAAGTGGGGCAGGCAACTGTCCAACGAATGACCTGAAGCTGTCATGTTTCTAGCGAAAACACGATGCAAGCAGACAACCAGACCGATGGTTCGCGCATAAAAAAAATCCGAGACTAATCTCGGAGTTTTGTAGGAAACAGAAAAATGCCCGCCGCTTCGCGGAAGAAGACCGGTCTTTATATGCTGCGGCGATAAAAAACGGCTATGAGCATGAAACCGACAGCAACTACCAGTGCTGGAGGTTCAGGCACAGATGCAAAGGAAGCACTGCTGGCAGGTCCGAATGCAGTCTCTGCAGAAGTAAAATCCGATTCCGTGCTTGTTGATGCTGACGCTGCGGCAAACATGACTGGGGGCTCAAGCACAAATACGTCCTCGACGATCACAAGCCGATTGTTGCTCAAGATGGGAATGTCACTGGAAGCAATATCTCCATCAGGGAGTGATGTTTGCTCCAAGCTGAGAATCAAATCAATGGTTGCCATATCATTGATATTCGCAAAGGGGATAAACCCCTGAGGATCTAAGCTTCCTGTATTGTCCCCTAAGTTTATAAAAAAACTACTCGAGCCGCTATTTAGCGGTCCGCTTAAGGCGAGTGATACTGTACCCCTGGTGTTGGTTAACCCAGTAATATCAAAGTCTGGAGTGCCATCAAGATCTTCATCGACAATTACATCCCCGAAACTAGGTACCGCAGGAAAATCAGAAAAATTCTCCGGAAGCGTTAATGTATCGGTTGTAAAACCTGCCATCTGTATCACAAAGTTTGCGGGCGCTCGGTTAACAACGACTTGCTTGAATCTCCCTGACTCGACATAAGCGAGAAGATTGTCGACATGCCCTTGCAGACCTGGATTCCCCGTAGGGTTGAGTTCCATATCAAATGTTCCGACGTTCGTATCAAATCGCACTGTTTGCGCTTGCACAGAAACAATAGTGGCTGCCGTTAGAACAACGGCATAAAACAATCTGTGTAACATAGATGAAACTCACTTAGAAGGAGCAAGAAAGTAGAACGCGCCCCTGAATCACTTAAGGAGCGTCTAATTCCACATTATTCGGAGCCTTTGCATGCGTCAAGAAAATAGCAACATGCAGGGCCTCCTCACAATCGCTACATCATGCAAAACAAGTACAGAGCAACCACTTATTCGCAGCAGCGATGAGCAAACACAAGGTGGACACCCAAGGACATGCCTTCGAGTGATTTCTAAGGGATGACTCAAAAATAACTTCGGTATTTCAAATTCTCCGCGTCCGGCGTTCATCCCTCTGAACAGGAGGAAACAGAGGATATTCCTCTGTTGTCTCTATTAACTCCTGTTTCAACAAGCCGCAGAAAGTCGTTTTTCAAACCTACCTGTAGAAAAATCGCATTCAACCAATCACCGACTCATCTCGGCACTACTTGACAGCGACAACGCGATTGAAATGCAATTGCACTTCACCGGCCACTACGCGACGTACACCTTCAACCAAACAACGTGGTTCGTTGACTTCTTGACCTCGCCGTATGATTTCGTCGCGAGACGTACCCGGTGGAACACTGAAAGTAGATTGATTGATTGTCTGATTCCCCGCATCAAGCTCTGGCACAATAAAATGGCACGTTGCGCCATATGTCAGCATACGTGCTGCATAGGCATCGTGATAAGGACGCATGCCTGGAAAACTAGGCAACAACCCGTGATGCAAATTGACGATCCGGCCGCCTGCATACTTCCAGACACTCGCGGGCGGCAAAATTCGCATATAACGAGCAAGGACGATGTAGTCGACTTGGTGCTCATCGCACAATGAAATCATCCGGTCATCGTCCGCATTCCCTGCGCCATCCCCTATCTGAATCCAAGGTATTTCGAATTCTTCTGCCAGATTGCGACAAGCCTCTCGATTACTGATCATCAATGGCACTACGGCTTCCATTTCACCATCACGAATAGCTTGCAGGAGTGCCCGAGGAGTTTCTTGCCGATAAGTAACACATATTGCCAGACGTGGTTTTCTTCCCTCCGTGTTGGGTGACCAGGTGCGAACCGACAACCCGGTACGGGAACTTATCTCCTGCATAGAGATTCTTAGATTCTCAGCTTGTGAGGAATCAATCTCAATTCGCGTCAGCATCGAGAACACCGATTCCTCATCGTGGTCAAACATCTGGATCTCAGAGATATTTGCACCAAGCTCTGTGACACAGTGTACGATCGGATCGGCCAATCCACTATGGTCGGGACCAACTGCAGTAATAATCTGTTGCATAGCAGAGCCAATCCGTAACTAAGAATTTTTAATAAGTATGATACGTGCAAGGCGTGTAAACGAGGCAGACAACTACAGTATAAATAGGGACCGCCTGATAACGAAATTGGCTCATGTCCACAAGCTTTCTCAGTCTAAAATCCTGCCAACGACGCACCACCACAAATAGAGAAACGCTGATGTCCTGCCTCGTTTTTTACTGGTTGCATCCCCAACAACCCATAACATCGTTATGAACAGACCCAAAAACTTGCTTTAGGCAGATCTGAAACCGAACCTTTCAGAACGTCAATCTAATAAAAAAGTTGAGTCGCTAGCACGGAATTGCATCTATGGATCACGAAACTTCTTCGGCCGCTCTAACCCTGGATGCGGACAATGACTCAGGCAACGATCTTGATGCGTTGCTGACACGCATCAATCAACTCGCTAGCGGACAAACGGCTAAAACGCCTGCGCCTGATACCGCGCACACGCCCCCCAAAGCCCATCCTGCCCTGCAAGAAAAGCAAACGGATCAGGATCCTGATGGCGGCTGGCAACCTCTTGAGCCAGAGAGTCTTGCCCAAGCCGGAGTCAGCGAAGGACAGCTCGAACATCTTGCATTAAGGTGCCTGGCTGCACTCGGAGATCAGAGTGGTCATGAACTGGCAGATCACCACGCCGTTCCCTTCCGACTATAAGAACCCGTTCTAGCTGGCCTGAAGCAGGCGCAACTGGTTGCCTTTCGTGGCGCTGTCCCGATGAACGATTACGTGTACCAATTGACGGATCAGGGACGTGAAAGTGCCAAGAAGCTTGCCGAACTCTGCAGCTACTTTGGAGCCGCTCCGATACCCCTCTCCGCATTTTAGAAAGCGTTTCAGCACAAACGCTTACGAATATGCATCCCACCGTCAAAGATTTAAAGAATGCTTTTTCGGACTTGCTAGTCAATCAAAAAATGCTACGCCGTCTTGGCCCTGCAGTTAATTCAGGACGTGGACTATTTTTATTCGGGGCTCCAGGCAATGGCAAAACGAGTATTGCAGAGCGTATCACCAAAGCCTTTGGCGATACGCTCTGGATTCCCCTAGCCATAGGCATCGACGGCGAGATCATGCGATTTTTCGATCCCGGACTGCATGAAGAAGTTCCCCTCAAAGAACGTGGAGGGCCTCTCCATACAAACGCTGTCGACAAGCGTTGGGTACGCATTCGTCGTCCAACGATCGTGGTGGGTGGCGAATTGACGATGGACGCATTGGAGGTCAATCCCAGCACGGGCAACAACGTAAGCGAAGCGCCTCTGCAGTTTAAAAGCAATTGCGGCACCCTTGTGATTGATGACTTTGGTCGTCAACGCATAACCACCGACGAACTACTCAATCGCTGGATCGTTCCGTTGGAAAAACGGTATAATTTTCTCCGCCTGGTGAATGGCAAGAAAATCCAGGTTCCCTTTGATCAACTGATTATTTTTTCAACCAATCTGGAACCCAAAGATCTCGTAGACGATGCTTTTTAAGGCGGATTCCTTACAAGATTGAAGTTCCCGACCCATCTGAAGAAGAGTTTCGCCAACTCTTTGAAATCATGGCTCCGATCGTGGGTCTGCCTTACGACCAAGAAGCCGTCAACTACCTGATTGATACCCATTACAAACCGCTTGGCCGACCCTACCGCTGCTGTCAACCACGCGACCTTTTACTGCAAATCCGCAACTACTGCCATTATCTCGATGCACCACTGCTGATGTGTAAAGAGTACTTGGATTACGCTATCGAAAATTATTTTGCGATCATGTAGCTTTCAGCGAATGAAAGATCGCGTATTTTGCACTTAACTATGCGATCTCTCCAACCCAAAGTTTAATGGCAACTGTGGGTCATTGTGGTGCTCGGGGTCGAGTTCCTCAAACATGAGGCTCGGCTGAATATCTTGGTTGTGTTGGTACTTGCTGGCGTACGTCTCAATTTCGCCCGCTAGCTCATGGTAGATAATCTGGCATATCTCTATACCTGGATAAATGCGCACTGGCTGGACTGCAAACATCTCCAAAGTCCAATAGCCGGTAAAACCTACGTCTCCAAAACCGGCCGTAACATGGACAAATAAACCGAGTCTCCCAATCGAAGATCGGCCTTCGATTTGGGGCACCAAGTTATGCGTAATGGTCCGCTCAACCGTACGACCGAGATAAAGCTGATTGGGACTGAGTACGATCCCTTCTTCTGGAATAGCAATACGCCGCACTCGGTTGGCTTTGGCCATATCAAGCACAACTTCTTCGTATACCATCAATTCGTTGTGCAGTGAAAGATTGTAACTATTTGGATTTACACGAGCAGGATCATAAGGATCAATCTCGATATCACCCCCCATCCGCTGCAATATTTCTTTTCCTGAAAGAATCATTTCTACAATCTCCCTTAATCGCGAATCCATACCGTGGAGTAAAAACCATCCACCTGACAAGTCCTTCTCGTAATTCTATCAATTACAGAATCATCAACAACCAATTGGTAATTATTATTTATTCTGAAGCAGGTACACTTCAAACTTGAGACATCGGCCCAAAGCATTCTTACTCTGCTGCCATCCGCTAGCCATTCACCCCCATCTGGGGACAAAATGGCTTCATGGAACACGATTCACAGCATGGCCGGCGTGCTGCACATACGGCTCGACCGTGATAAATCATTCGATGCGAAAACTGAATCCATTCTTTTTTCGGTAGCAACTGCATCAAGTCTTTCTCGACCTTGACTGCATCTTTATGACGGGTCAATCCAAGACGACGGCTGAGACGGCCAACATGCGTGTCGACAACTACGCCTGATGCCTGACCAAAGGCGGTACCTAGCACAACATTGGCCGTTTTTCGCCCTACACCGGCAAGCTTTACCAAAGCCTCTAAATCTTGTGGGACTTTGCCACTATGATTTTCAGCCAAGGCGGTACTGCAAGCCTTGATATTCTTTGCCTTATTGCGATAAAAGCCTGTACTTTGCACGGCTTTTTCTATGGCCTTCAGGGGTGCCATGGCAAAGTCCTGTGGTGTCTTATACTTACGAAACAAATCCTTGGTTACCCGATTAACCCGTTCGTCGGTGCACTGGGCAGAGAGAATCGTTGCAATCAGCAACTGAAATGGTGTTCTATGCACCAAGGCACAAGGAGCTTCTGGATAGTCCGCTTTTAAACGACGCAGGACCTTGGCTGCGTGGTTTTTGGTTGCTGTCTCCATAGGATTTATGCGTTCAATACTCTTGTCAGGATTTCGTGCTGAGAGGGGCTCTGCCCCAGATAAGCTGCCCGGATCTGTTCCTACTGAAATCCAACCCATCCAACGCCTATAAAAGCGCCTACAATAGCGCCTACCTAGCGATTCCCTACAGGTGTCCCATATAGTGCCCGCTTTTCGTGCCGAGGAATCCTCCCAGTCAAGAGCCTCCGAGGGGTGATTGTGCCTGACTGGATCACAGTGTCAAGGTGCACCCATCTGGTCGTCAGTCGGTCTATGTGTTTTTCTGGCAAAGCAGGTGAAATTCGCTCCCCAGCCTCCTACTAGATTCCAAGAGGCTCGTGAGCCGACATGCAGACCTAACCAGGGGCGGACAGCGGCTATCGGATCATGAGTGGGTGCTTTCTGCGAACCTAATAGACTGGCTGAATCTCTCCTACCATGCTGGTCCTCGCACTAGGAACCGCCTATAATCCCCTGGACGAGCTTACCCGTAGCTTTACCAATACCCCCTGCCCGATGCCCGACGCCCTACCGCAATACGATCCACTGTATCTCCAAGGCATCGAGTACTTCAATGAATGTGAGTTCTTTGAAGCACACGAGACATGGGAAGAACTCTGGACCGAGTACCGTGGTGACGCTCGTCGGTTTTATCAGGGTTTGATCCAGGTAGCTGTGGCTCTCCACCATTTTGGAAACGGTAATATCCGAGGTGCCAAAAAAGTCTATCTGACCAGCCGTGCTTACTTGGAAGAATACCCTGCCCAATACATTGGCCTGAACTTGCAAGCTTTTTTAGAACAATACCATGCTTGCTTTGCAGAAATTCTCGCCAGCAAAGAAGAATTTCCGCACGTTGATATTGATCCGGAATTGATTCCTGAAATCCATTTGGACGAAAGCTAGAAGACTGCTAGTCTTTCGCCATCACCCTCATAGGTTACCCTTTATGTTGCCCTGGGATGTAGATGATTTAACATTTGACGAAACCCGTTTCCGGGGGAAAGTGCGCCTCTTTCCATTACCCGATTTGGTAATGTACCCCCATGTGATGCAACCGCTCAACATCTTTGAACCTCGCTATTTAGAGTTACTGAACGAAGCACTCGACAGCGACGGCTTAATTGCCATGAGCGTGCTAAATCCTGGTAAAAAAATGTTGCCCACACAAAAAACGATCGGCCACATGGGGCCGCAATCTACGGATCGTCCCGAAGTGCTCCCTCATGCTTGCCTTGGCAAAGTAGTCACGCATCAACGAAAAGAGAATGGACAATACAATATCCTGGTACTGGGAATGCGAAGGGTGACCATTCACACCGAGCTGCCACCGGAGCGCAGCTTCCGTCAAGCTGAAGTCAATCTGCTAGATGATTTTTGCCGCCCAGAGAATGATACGGATCGAGCCGACTTGCAGGCCGCATTAACCCAAAGATTCCAGGAATGTCTCCCCGAGGAGCAATCGGCGCATCCTGCTTTGAGCGAAATGCTCTCTACTGAAATTCCCCTGAGCGTACTTACTGACCTGGTTAGCTTCGCGATGCCATTTAACATAGAAACCAAATGCGAGTTACTCAGAGAAAATGACGTTGACCGTCGTGCTTGGATTCTTCTGGAGGCGATGGACCGACTGCCAAATCCAGAACCGCAACAAGGATCGCAGAGTGGATATCTACCTCCTTTCAGCGAAAATTAATCCTCATGGCAATAATTCACCCCAGAAATTGCACCCTGCATTGCGCACACCATAGACCTTAATGAATCGGAGACAAGGACACAGCACCATGAGCTCGGTTAATCAAAACGATGCATCACCTGGAGTGGATCATGGTTCACTATCTGGGGAGCTTGATCAGATAGATGACTTCAAAAACACGACAACCGAAGGATCCCAACAGGTAGACAAGCCACGAATCGAACAGGCTGTTCGCGAAATCCTGGCTGCGGTTGGCGAAGACCCCGATCGCGAAGGTCTGCTCGAAACACCAGCACGCGTTGCGCGCATGTACGCTGAGATGTTTAGTGGACTTCACTCCAACCCCAGGATCCATCTACAGAAGTTTTTTACTGAAAAATACGATGAAATGGTTCTGGTACGTGACATTTCGTTTAACAGTATGTGTGAACATCACATGCTCCCATTCATTGGCAAAGCACACATTGGCTATGTCCCTAATGGCAAAGTTGTTGGACTTAGCAAATTGGCTCGAGTGGTTGAAGACGTTTCCAAGCGTCCACAAGTGCAAGAACGGATGACCGAGCAGATTGCAAATCTACTGATCGAAGAATTGGAAGTCAAAGGAGTTGCGGTAGTGATCGAGGCCTCACATTCCTGCATGTCGATTCGCGGGGTTCGCAAACCAGGTAGCCTTTGCGTCACTTCGGCTATGAAAGGCTTGTTCCGTTCAAATCTTTCCAGCCGCTCAGAAGTGATGAATCTCATCTATGGCAATCGCAGCTGATAGCTTCGTGGCAAGTTTCGAGCTGCGAGTCATCTTCGTACAACCTCCATTTGGAATATCTTCATTTCTTTAGTCACACAAACATGAGCCTTCTTGTCCAATTTCTACTACGGCTCGTGTTTGGCTTAGCTCTCAGCATGGCTATCACATCGCCACGCCAGGTTACGAGTGGGTATTTTAGAAATCATTTGTATGTCACACTCGGCCTAGCATCGTTGGCAGCCTTATTAAGCCAATCGTTGGCTATGCTTTCCTTTTGGCCAGCAATTGCCGCTATCGTATTCAGCTACTTGGGCTCCGCATGTTGGCTTTATGAAAAAACCCGATCAGGCCGTTTTTTCTTAGGCCTCGTTTGTCTCTCAGGGCTCGTTGGGATTGGGTTCACATTCGCATGGAACCACGATCCCCTATCTTCCTTGACTTCTGTCTTGATGCTACTGGCACCCATCAGCTCTGGCCTGCTATTGGGCTTTACCATGGGGGCAATGCTATTGGGACATTGGTATTTAAATTCCCCCACCATGGAATTAAAGCCTCTCAGGAAGTTAATCCTGGCAATGGGCGCTGCAGTGTCTCTGCAAGCCATTCTTTCAGTGGCGGGTTTATGGGGAGAAATTATTGCTACCGAACATCTGACCTTACAATGGATTCTATTTGTTGTCCTACGCTGGACATTTGGGTTACTGGGGGTGGGAACCATGACCTGGATGGCGTGGCAGACACTCAATATCCCCAACACACAAAGTGCTACAGGCATCCTTTATGTGGCAGTGATCGGTACATTTGTCGGCGAAACAATGGCCTTACTACTGTCGAGCGAGTCCCTTTACCCGCTATAATGGTGAGAGGACGGTCGTTGCAAGCCAACTGCCTAGGCGGCTAACAAATCCCTGGTGCCTGACATACCTGCTGGATGATGGCCGAAAAGCACAACCCTGACCCCACTTAAGAATATTAGCCCACAACGAGTCTGTCTGTGAATGTTACTTATGCCTGCCCTGCTTGCGACTCAGGGGTACGCTTGTCGTTTGATCCCACGACGCGCGAACTCACCTGCCCCCATTGCAATCAACGACTTGAGATTCCTCATGACGCCATCACGGGCAAACAGGTCCGTCGTTGTTTGACATGCCCCAGCATTGATCTTTACATCCGCAAAGACTTCCCACAGCGGCTTGGTGTCGCATTGGTAGGCGTAGGTGTTCTTGGCAGTTCCATCGCCTGGTACAACATGAACATCTACTGGACTTTTGGCATATTATTCTCGACAGCACTTATTGACGTATTGCTCTATATGTTTGTGGGGGACGCGCTGATGTGTTACCGCTGTCAAGCACAATACCGGGGAGTGCAAGAGATGGACTCACACGGAATTTTCGATCTGGAAACGCACGAAAAATATCGTCAAATGGCAGCCCGCATGGCAAATCAGCAAAGACCCGATGCCCCTGTACCAGCAATCAATGAATAGGTAGTTAGAATTGAACTATGGGTCCTTGTGACCTTGGGCTGTAACACTTCAGGTTTTTTTCATGGATGTTGAACAACAGCGAATTGAAGAAGATCTGCGAGGACAACTCGCCGGGGAAGTGCGCTGTGATGATCTTTTTGTCCAGCTCTATTCAAGTGATGCAAGCATTTACGAGTTACCACCGTTAGGAGTTGTACGTCCACGTACTGTCGACGATGTCGTAGCCACAGTCCGCTATGCCACTGCGAACAATATTACACTGCATCCAAGGGGCAGTGGCTCGGGACTGTCCGGTGAATCGCTGGGACGTGGCTTGGTCGTCGATTTTTCACGCTACATGCGCCGCATTCTAGAGATCTCTGATGACACTGCACGTGTTCAATCAGGTGTTATCCTAGATCAACTCAACAAAACACTGGCTAGCCAAGGCCGCTTGTTTGGTCCAGACCCTGCGACAAGTCATGTAACGACGATGGGAAGTGTGGTTGCCATAGACGCTGCTGGAAGCCACTGGCCCATTTATGGCTCAGCACGACGGCATATCCAGTCGCTCGAAGTTGTCTTGGCCAGCGGCGATGTGGTGCAATTGTCGGTTCATGATATTCCTCAACACGACGAAGCTTCAGCACTGACGTCGATTCTGAGTGGAATGCATACGGTTTTGCATCAGTATCAAGACGAAATACGCACCTGCCAACCTCGCAGTTTGGTGAATTGCTGTGGCTATCGACTTGACGACATTCTCGAGCAAAACCAGATTCATCTGGCACGATTACTGACAGGCAGTGAGGGGACTTTAGGGTTGATTACTGAGGTAACGGTGGCAACCTCTCCTCTGCCCCAGCATGTGGGTAGCACAATCCTCTTCTTTGAAAGTCTCGAAAAAGCTGCCCAAGCCGCCATTCAGCTTGAGCCTCTGGAAATAAGTGCCTGCGACTTGATGGACCGAAGACACCTCAGTCTGGCTCGTGAAAGCGACCCTCGCTACGAACTGCTCATTCCCCAAGCCGCAGAAGCTGTACTCCTCGTTGAGCATCACGCAGAAACGGACGCCCAATTGAAGGATCGTTTAACAACAACCGTCGAACAACTCAGGCATAAGAGCAAACTAGCTTCAGGTGATTACACCGCATCCGACAAACACGATCACGATATGCTCTGGCAATTAGCACGCCAGTATGTTCCCGCCCTCTATCGGTTGAAAGGCTTCACACGTCCCATTCCGATCATCGAAGACATTGCCTTACCCCCTGCGGAATTGCCGGAATTTTTGCACCGCATGCAACAGGTGCTCAAACAAGAACATGTCACTGCTTCACTCTTCGGCCATGCAGGCCATGGACAGCTTCACATCCGGCCTTTTTTAGATATGGGAAACCAGGACGATGTAAACAAAATGACGGTACTCGCAGACCGGCTCTACGCCGAAGTCTGGAATTTGGGAGGTACCATAAGTGGTGAGCATGGAGACGGAATGAGCCGTACGGCGTATGTCGAAGAGCAATACGGCCCACTCGCAACGGCGTTTGGCGAAATCAAAGAAATCTTTGATCCAGAATTGTTACTCAACCCAGGCAAAATTGTAGCAGAAACAGACGCTGGAGTGACGGAGCATTTGCGTCATGTAAGCTACCCACTTTTAGATAAGCTTGATTTGTCGGATCAGCACCCTGCACACCCGATGGATCAGCCAGTCAAAATCGTTGATTTGCAACTCGACTGGCGCCCTGAAGAAATGGCGCAGGCCGCACGCGCTTGCAATGGCTGTGCCGCGTGTCGTACACAGAGCGAAGAGGCACGGATGTGTCCCATCTTTCGTTTTGCTCCACGAGAAGAAGCGTCGCCGCGTGCCAAAGCCAATCTGACCCGGGGGATTCTTACGGGGACTATGCCGGCTGGAACGGTATTGGATGATGCCTGCAAAGAAATTGTTGATCTTTGTGTACATTGCCACATGTGTCGGCAGGAATGTCCGGCCAATGTCGACATTCCCAAACTCATGGTCGAAGCCAAAGCGTCTTACGTAGCAACGAACGGAGAGCGACTCCATGATTGGGCACTTGCTCGCATTGATATGCTATGCCGGACCGGTTCACGTTTTTCGCGGCTGGCAAATTGGTCCGTTCGCAATAGGTTCGCACGTTGGCTGATGGAAAAAACTCTTGGTATTGCTCAAGGCCGAAAACTACCCCGCTTCAGTCGTCGACCCTTTTTGCAGCAAGCGACCGATCGCCGACTGAACCGCCTAGAACGCAGTACTACAGAAAAAGTCCTGTACTTCGTCGACACCTATGCCAACTATTGTGATACGGAGCTCGCCCAAGCTTTTATTGCCGTCCTGGAGCACAATAGTATCAAAGCCTTTGTCCCTGATACCCAATTGCAGTCGGGCATGCCACTGATCTCCCAAGGAGTCCTGGAGCCCGCACGGCAAGCCGCAGAACAAAACGTGGCTATGCTCGCCGAAGCGGTAAGGCAAGGTTACAAGATCGTCTCTACCGAACCGTCTGCAGTGCTCGCACTGACTCACGAATATCCGATTCTATTGCCTGGTGATCATGATGCAATTCTGGTAGCCGAGAACACGTTTGAAGCATGCCATTATTTATGGAGCTGCCACCAAAGGGGCAAGTTAGAACTCAATTTCTCCCCACTCAACACCTCCATCGGCTACCATACTCCTTGCCATACCAAAGCTCTCGAAATTGGCGCTCCTGCCGAAAACTTATTGAGACTCATTCCTGGCTTGCAAGTCAAAAAAATCGAAAAAGGATGCAGCGGCATGGCCGGCATGTACGGTATGCAGCGAACAAACTATCGAAATAGCTTGCGTGCAGGATTGCCATTGCTAACTGCCGTTCGGTCAGGCAGCTTCCAGCATGGTGCTACCGAATGCAGCACCTGCAAAATCCAGATGGAGCAAGGCTCCTCCAAACCAACCATTCACCCAATCAAACTGGTGGCCTTGGCTTATGGACTTATGCCAGGACTGCGTGAACTCTTGAATAGCCCTAACGAAGAGCTGGTGGTAACATGAGACTCGTCGTTAAGTTATTTGCGGGTGCTCGCGAGTTAGTCGGTCACGAATACATCGAGGTAGAAATTGCCACGGCAAGCACCGTATGTGAGCTTCGCAAAGCCTTGGAGACCCAACACCCCGCCTTAGCCCCCCTGCTCCCATACGCTCTGTTCGCAGTCGATGCCAGTTATGCTACCGACCAGACTCCGTTGACGGAGCACGCCGAAATTGCCTGCATCCCACCAGTCAGTGGCGGCTAATAGAACCCTCGGTTATGATTGAACTTACTTATCAGCTCTTGGATACGAATGCACTAGTCGAACGTGCCACTTCGCCTGCAGTCGGGGCAGTTGTGTTGTTTCTAGGAGTCACACGTCAATTTTCCGATGGTCGCGAAACGGTTCAACTACAGTACGAAGCTTACGAAAAAATGGCCCGCTTGGAGCTGTCACTCCTGGAAGAAGAAGCACGTAATCGGTGGCCAATTTCTGAGTGCCTGATTGCACATCGACTCGGCCTGGTGCCACTGGGCGAAGTCAGTGTGGCGATTGTCACAGCTAGCGCACATCGGGGAGATGCCTTTGCTGCGGGGCAGTGGTTGATTGACTCGCTGAAAGAAAGCGTGCCCATCTGGAAACAAGAACGTTGGACCGATGGAAGTACTGACTGGATTCATCCCAGAAACAAAAAACCTCCGCTCGACAATCGATGAGGATGGCTATCCAACTTCAACAGCTACTAGAACATGGCCCTGAACACCTCAAACCCCAATCCGTGCCTCGTTGATTCTCTGGGACGCGTGCATACCAATTTGCGTATTAGCGTTACCGATCGGTGCAACATTCGCTGTTTTTATTGCATGCCAAACGAAGAGGTATCTTTTCGACCTCGTGAAGAGCTACTATCCTTCGAAGAGATAGAGAAGTTTGTGCGTGCTCTGGTCCCCCTAGGAATCGACAAACTGCGTCTAACAGGAGGGGAACCGCTCGTTCGCAGCAACCTGCCTGCACTTGTGGCTCGCTTGTCACAAGTACCTGGAATCAAGGACCTGGCACTGACCACCAATGGATTATTGCTTACCGATCAGGCGTCCGAACTTCGCCAGGCTGGCCTGCACCGACTCAACATTAGTCTTGATACCTTGCAGGAAGAAAAATTTCATCGAATCACACGGCGCACTGGTTTGCCAAAGGTTCTGGATGGTATTTATACTGCCCAGAGAGTGGGATTCCAAAAGATACGAATCAATGCGGTCGCTATCCAGGGACTCACCGAAGACGATGTCATACCACTGGCAGAGTTTTCGCGCACCCATGGATTGGAACTTCGCTTCATCGAGTTCATGCCACTCGATGCTGAAAATCACTGGAATGCCGAGAGTCAACTGACAGGTCAAACACTCCGCAACATCCTGGAGAAAGTTTATTGTCCACTCGTGCCCAGCCCTCGCACGGATCCCAGCCAACCAGCCGTTGACTTCCAATTTGCCGATGGCAAAGGAAACATCGGCTTCATCAATCCTGTCAGCGAGCCTTTTTGCAAGAATTGCAATCGATTGCGTCTTACAGCTGAAGGGCAAGTCCGCAATTGCTTATTTTCTACCGTCGAATGGGATGCCCGCGCTATTCTTCGAGAGTCGGGTAGCGAACAAGCGATTCGACAACTAGTCCGTGATTGTGTCGCAGCCAAACAACCTGCCCACGGTATTGGCACAGTTGATTTCCTTAAACCCCAACGAGCTATGTACCAGATTGGCGGATGAGTTCAACACCTCGAATATACTTGGATAATGCCGCTACCAGTTGGCCTAAGCCTGAAGCGGTTTACAACGCGATCGACCATTATCAACGTAATATTGGCGCTGCGGCGGGTCGTGGAGCATACTGCCAGGCCCAACAGGCCCAACAGGTAGTTAACGAAACTCGATCAGCTTGTGCGCGTTTACTAGGCGTTGAAAACCCTCGCCAGATTGTATTTACATCAAGTGGTACTACGGCACTCAATTTAGCAATTCATGGAATTCTCAGACCTGGCGACCACGTGGTCTCCACCGTCTGCGAACACAATTCGGTGCTACGCTGCTTACACCAACATGAAGTTGAAAACGGTGTGCATGTCACGTACGTCCCCTGCGACCCAAGGGGTTTTGTCGATCCTGCAGAAATCAAAGCAAATCTTCAACCCCATACGCGACTGGTCGCAATCACCCACGCTTCCAATGTTACGGGGGCCATCCAGCCAATCCAGGAAATCTCTCAGCTAACACATAGGACCGAAGCATTTCTGCTCGTTGATGCGGCTCAGACAGTCGGTTGCCACCCCATTGATGTAGAGAAGTTGGATATTGATCTGCTCGCTTGCGGGGGCCACAAAGGCCTCTTAGGGCCGCTGGGAACAGGCTTGCTTTCTATTCGTGCTGGACTTGAAAAACAGCTAAACCCGCTGATTCACGGAGGTACCGGCACAGACAGCCATACTGCATCCCAACCGGATCAATTGCCCGAAAAATACGAAGCGGGAAATCTCAACATTCCCGCTCTGGCAGGATTGGGCGCTGCACTCCAGACCTTGGAGCAACAGTCTGTTGCCGATATCAAGCGACATCAACAATCTCTCACTCAGCAACTACTACACGGATTGTCGACCCTGCCAGGTGTAGCCATTTATGGGCCCACAGACCATGAGCATCGTGTAGCCGTAGTGAGCTTCGATGTAGAGGGGTACGAACCACAAGAATTCGCCGCCGCACTAGATGCCTCTTGCGGGATACAGTGCCGTGCTGGCCTGCACTGTGCTCCCAAAATGCACACCGCACTGAAAACCCACCTGCGAGGAGGCTTAGTGCGAATGAGTCCTGGTTGGGCTACAACAGCAATAGAGATAGAAAACACCCTGGAAGCCATTGCTGATTTGGCATCCCAGAGCGTACCATAAGTCCGACCATTCCCTAAGTTGGATACCGTTCCACTATGGCTAAAGCATCTTCTCCCCAACAACAGCCCTGGTACCACAATGGCCTGAGGTTCAAATGCACGGGCTGCGGCGACTGCTGCACCGGCTCACCCGGTTATGTCTGGGTCAATCAAGCTGAAATAGATGCCTTGGCCAAACTCCTCGACATGACACCCGAGGCATGCGAAAAAAAATATGTCCGCCATATTGGTATCCGCCGCAGTCTTATCGAATTGCCAGTCAGCTACGACTGTGTCTTTCTCGATAGCAAAACACGGAAGTGCACCGTTTACGAAGCACGCCCCCGCCAATGTCGCACCTGGCCCTTCTGGAAATCGAATGTACGAAACCCTGAAAATTGGGCCGACACCTGCCAGGCTTGCCCAGGGAGCGGCCAGGGAAAGCTCTACCAGCTAGAGCAGATCCAGCAGCAATTGGACCTGGTTACCATCTGAGGAAAGCACTCCCTGGAAACCCCCGAACTAGATATCCGGACTGGCCTCCTGAAGGCCAATTTGGCTATCTGCAACGGTTGGCTCAAGTTGATGGATAAAATGGGCCGATTCCTCACCATGACTTGCCTCAAAGATGCAGTGTTGAGAGCTGCATAAGGTCGACTCAAATCGCCCATATGACGCATATTAAACGCATTTCAGGCAATGTTCTTTGACAATCTGGTGGATGCCCAATAGTCTTTCAGGGGTGCTGCCTGCCGGCTGAATACCCCCAAAGGGCGACAGGTCTGCTACCGTATTCTTGACACTAATGCTTACGCCAATTACACTTGGAGCGAGAGCGTTGCCTTACAGGATGGTTCTGACACCCTTGTCGACCACCATACCTAGTGGCTATACAGTGGCTGCCAAGCGACCACAACATGGGGCACCTCAATAGGCACCGATCCTTCTTGTCATAGGGGACCTCGTCGTGACGAAGAAAGAAATCGTAAAGACCATTTCCGAGGAAATTGGCCTCACCCAGCTGAAGACCAAAGAAATTGTTCAAAAGACCTTCGACGCCATCATCGACACGCTAGTCGACGATGAGCGGATAGAACTTCGGAATTTTGGCGTTTTTGAGGTAAAAAGACGTGCTGCACGCAAAGCGCGTAATCCTCGTACGGGTGAAAAAGTCTTTGTACCTGAAAAGTTTGTAGTAACTTTTAAACCCGGTAAAGAGATGGAAGAACGGGTCAAAGAACTGGAACGTCAGGCTGCTGCTAAGTCTGCCAGCCAAAATGCCGGTCACAATACGAATTCAAACTCCTCCAATTCACAATCTGTAGGGAATCCTCCCTCTGCTGGACAAGTCACACCGGCACCCTCAAGTGGCGAAACCTTTTCCCCTACAACGAGTTACGATCCAGGGACGGGTGGCTGAGCTCCGCTGACTCCGGTCGCAGCTTAGCAAGCCCCAACTTATTTTGCAGCGGTCTCTTAGGCTGGCCTAGACGCCTACCGGCCCATTCGCTACGATTCCGCGACTTTTCGCGCTCAACTGTGACCAGGCAGCTAAAAGACTTTTCGATTGTGGGACTTTTTCGCAATCAGCAGGCCAATAAGTACGCCTGCTGATTGTACGTTTGTAGGCAATATCCAGCGGATAATCTGCTCAGATTTGCCTCATTGCTCAAGGAGGAGCTACGCCGATGCGTAAATGGCTCTTGACTGTTGTGACAATTTGCTCGTTGACAGGTAATTCGGGTTGTCTGCTGCCGATGTATTCGGCCGATCCAACTCGACGCGCACAGCAGCTAATTTACACGTCAGAGAACCTGCGTGCTGTATTGGATGAATGGGAGCGAATCTGGTTTCTTGACCAGCCATCCCATTTGAGTCCACATAGCACCCACGGTGGGATTATCTAAGCGGGTAGGACTTGAGGTTCAGCAATCTCCTACGCTACCGTTATGCGCTATGCTTCTGCAGGGTTGATAGGTTGAATTCAGTTGGCAACAACAGGCAAGATTCCCCTTTAAGGACCCTGGGGCCGCCGTATAAAATACGCCTGGATATTTCACGCGTTTGGTAGTGGGGGGAGTATACCTGTCTCTTATACACATCTCCGAGCCCACGAGACGGACTCCTATC